>JAKAAS010000402.1 GCA_021802225.1 Bacillota bacterium | reverse complement strand
GTTGCGAGTGGATTACAGTCCGTTAGCCCCCATAACCTCGGTAGAGAGCGCGTTGGCAAGTGATCCTCTTTTTGAGGGCTTAACGACCAACCAAGTGTATCACCGTCATCATCAAAAAGGATTAGGTGGCGCGGCGATTGCGGCTGCACCCAGACGATTAAAGATGCACTTCTCTATTCAACGACATACCGGAATGCCCTTGGAGACTCGGGGTTTGCTGGCTGTCCCTGAAGGGGAGCGGCTGACAGTATACGGCCCGACTAAAGTAGTATTTTTCAACCGCCGGTTGTTATCCCACTTGCTTGAGGTGCCTCTTCAGCACATTCATTACGTAGAGGTTGCAGTAGGGGGCGGTTTTGGCATCCGGGGTGAATTTTATCCGGAAGATTATCTCATTCCGTTTTTAGCGCGGCGTTTACAGACTCCCGTGCGGTGGATTGAGGACCGCATAGAACATTTTCAGGCAGCCAACCACTCCCGTGAGCAGCATCATGAAGTGGAAGTGGGATTTGACGACATGGGGCACGTCATGGGCCTTGCCGATCATATCTGGGTGGATACGGGGGCGTATATCCGCACGCATGGAGTGACGGTGCCAGAATTGACGCAGGCCATGCTTCCCGGGCCGTACGACTGGCCGGCCTTAGAGAGCGATCTTCATGTGGTGTTAACGAATAAGACACCGACGGGCACCTACCGCGGACCGGGACGTTTTGAAGGAACTTTTGTCCGGGAGCGGCTGATGGATTCCATCGCGGCCACATTGCGCCTGGATCCCCTTGTTGTCCGGCAGCGCAATCTATTGCAGCCAGCGCAGCTGCCCTATTCCAATGGGCTGAAGGCATTGGGACAGGAGGTTGAATTCGATTCGGGAAACTATCCAGCGGCCCTGTTGCGCGCCTCAACGTTGATGGAGCGTGAGGCGATTTCTGAGCGGAAAAGGGAGGCGCTCCATGCGGGTCGATTGCGCGGATTAGGGTTTGCCTGCTTTGTGGAGAAATCAGGCCTGGGACCCTATGAAGACTCACGGTTGGTGTTGCACGACGACGGAACGGTTACGTGTTTTACGGGGTTGGCGGACTTGGGTCAAGGGACGGGAACCATGTTGGCGACCATAGTATCAAGGAAGCTAGGCATGGCCATGGACAGAATTCAGGTCGTTTATGGAGACACCGATAGGGTAGCTGAGGGATTTGGCACGTTTGCGAGTCGCGGAACGGTCATGGGCGGGTCGGCAGCATACTTGGCTGCTGCTGAATTGAGACGCCGGATTGTCGCTGTCTTGTCTGATGAGGCAGGCTCCAACGGCGCCGACATGATTATGACCGCAGTAGGCATCAGGCCAAGCGAAAAATCGATGACCGTATCCTACCGCGAAGTGCTACATAGAGCGGCAGCGGAAGGATTACCGCTCGACGTAACGGAGAGGTTCACGGCTACTGCCATGACCTATCCGTATGGGGTGCACGCTTGTGAAGTGGATGTATGCCCCGGGACTGGTGCAGTGCACATTGTGCGATATGCAGTGGTCTATGACGTAGGAAGGGCGATAAATTTGGACATGGTACGTGACCAAATCATGGGGGGCGTTGCTCAAGGAATAGGAGGAGCCATGTTCGAACAACTCGTCTATGATGACGCGGGACAACTACAAACGGGGACGTTTATGGATTATCTGATTCCGGGCATGTGCGAGGTGCCGGATATTGAGGTGGTCGTGACGGAAGATGCTCCAGCACCAAGCAATCCTATGGGCGCGAAGGGCGCGGGAGAAGGGGGAGCCGTCGGAGTCGCGCCCGCCCTCGCCAATGCGATTGCGGATGCTATTGGTGCCCCGCCTGAAGCGTTTACAACGCTTCCCATTCAAACTCAGGATGTACTGCGGTGGATACGATTGGAATCAGAGCATGGTGTGAGGGGAGATGAGGGTGAATGAATTATGTAGGGCAGGATGTTCGGAGAGTCAATGATGGACGTTTGCTCAGAGGGCATGGACAGTATATTGCGGATATTCACCGTCCGGGTATGGCTTACGTCGCCTTTGTGCGTTCTCCCCATGCCCATGCCCGTATTAAGGCGGTAGATGTGAAACAAGGGGAGAAAGTCCTGGGTGTGCTAGGAATCTATAGCGCTGATAGCGCCCTTTTTCCTACCTTACCTTTGCTCTTTCCTTATAGTACGCTGGACGCTGTGACGCAAACGCCCTTTGGGCGGGAAGTGCATCACGTGGGGGAGCCGGTCGCTATGGTGGTAGCAGACAGTCGCTACCATGCCGAAGATGGGGCGGCAGCCATCCATGTGGAATACGAAATCCTGCCGAGTGTCGCAGAAATGACGCAGGCCATGCAAGAAGGAGCGCCCCGTGTCCATGCTTATCGCCCCAGGAATCAGGCGGCCGTCATTGTGCAAAATGTTGGAGACGCGCTTGAGGCAATGAAACAATCTCCTGTGGTGGTTAGCTGCGATATTAAAATGGGTCGAGTGAGTTGTGCGCCTATCGAGACTAGGGGCCTCCTGGCGGAATGGAATGAAACCGGCAATGAAGCTGAACTGCATGTCTATGCGGCCACACAGACGCCGCACATGATGCAGCGTATTTATGCGGAATTGTTCAAGATCAATGAGCGGCAGATACGTGTTCAAGCTCCAGACGTGGGTGGCGCTTTTGGAGCTAAGGAACCCTTTTATGTGGAAGACTTTCTCGTCGCTTGGGCAGCTCGGCAAATGGGCCGCCCTACGGTATGGATTGAGGATCGCCTCGAACACTTGCTGACATCGGTTCATGAGCGTGAGCAATTGCATCATGCGAAAATGGGTTTGACGCATGATGGGCGCATCCTCGCCGTTGCTGATGAGTTCCTCGCCAATACGGGAGCTTATGTGCCGTGGGGCGTCATTGTTCCCGTGATCACTTCGACCCTGATTCCCGGGCCGTACAAAGTGCCGAATTACTCTTGTAGAGGAACCGTTGTATATACGAACACCACACCGCTCGCCCCTTATCGCGGAGCGGGGCGCCCCCAGGCCGCCATGGTGATTAATCGCTTGCTGGACCGTGCGGCGGCAGTGTTAGACTTGGACAGCGCCCTCATACGGGAAAGAAATTTGATTCAGCCATCGGAATTCCCTTACGCCACTGGCCTTATATCCCGCGAAGGAACACCCATGGTGTTGGATAGCGGGGACTATCCCGCATTGCTCAAGACCCTCAAGGAGGCTGGGGATTA
>JAKAAS010000401.1 GCA_021802225.1 Bacillota bacterium | reverse complement strand
TGGCCAGAAGATTGCGCTGTACCGGGAGGAGCTCACAGTAGCTGCACTGGCCCGGGAACTCCACCGGCCGGTTAGGTGGCGCGAAGATCGTATGGAAAATCTACGGGCTGCCAGCCACGCGCGAGAGGATTTTGTCAAAACCCGGGCGGCTGTCATGAAGGACGGCCGAATTTTGGCCCTTCACGCTGATTTGTTCAGCGACTTTGGCGCCTATTCGTTTTTTCCCGCGAATTACATGATCCGGGTCGTTGCCATGCTTCTCCCTGGACCGTATAAGATTCAGGACTACTCGTACGAAGTCAAAGTAGCTTTGACCAACAAGTGTCCCGCTGGGCCGATGCGCGCCCCAATGGCTATTGCCAGTTGGGTGACCGAAGGCACAATGGACGCCGTGGCGCGCAAGCTGAAACTTGACCCTGTTGAGGTCCGCCGCATCAATATGCTCAAGCAAGACGATTTGCCTTACCTTACGGCAACGACGGAACTCTATGAGGACATCACGCCTAGGGAAACCTTGGACCGCGCCGTCCACAGTTTTGACTATTACGTTCGGCGGAAGGAACAGGAACGTCTCCGGGCCCAGGGCAAGTACCGGGGAATTGGCATTTGTTCGGTAATCGAATCGACGACTTACGGGTCGGAATTTTATCGAAAGGCGGGAATTTCGGGAACGGGCCACGAGGCAGCCTGGGTCCGGATTGAACCTACCGGGGTGGTGAATGCCTCGGCGGGGATAATGGGTTCGGGGCAAGGCTATGAAACAGTCATGGCCCAGGCGGTTGCGGACGGTTTGGGCTGCAACCCCCGCGATGTGGCCATTCACCTGGGAAACACGCTGCTAGCGCCCTATGGGATGGGAAGCCGTGGCAGCCGGGGAGCCGTGGCCGGAGTGGGAACGGCGTTTCTGGCAGCCCAACAGGCCCGAATCAAGGTGCTGGCGATTGCGGCTCATTTGCTAAAGATGCGGAGCACTAAGGATTTGCAGTTGACTGATGGGCAGGTGGGACTGGTGACCGACGGGCAGTGGAGGCCCACCGGTCTGACTTTGCGGGACATTGCTCAGACCGCCTATCTGAATCCGCTCGCCCTTCCTGCCGGCATGGAACCAGGGATTGAGGCGCATGTCGCCTATGATCCGCCCGCTATGACTTATTCCAACTCGACTCATATCTGTGAGGTAGAAGTGCATCTGGATACAGGGGTAATATCTGTCGGTCCCTACCTTGTGGTGGAAGATGCGGGAACGATGCTAAACCCCCAACTGGTGGAAGGGCAACTGCTCGGGGCCACGGCGCTTGGCATTGGGGGCGTGTTGTTTGAGCACGTGGTATATGACGAAAATGGCCAAAATTTGACCGCGTCGCTAATGGATTACCTTCTGCCGACAGCGGTGGAAACTCCTGAAATTCAGATGATTCACATGGGGACGCCGAACCACCGCACTCCGGCCGGGATAAAAGGAATGAGCGAGGGCGGCGTCATGGGGGCCATCGGCGCTGTCTGCAACGCCGTGTCCGATGCCTTAAGCCCGTTGGGGATTGTGGTTGAACAACAGCCACTCAGTCCGAGTTATATCAAGTCGCTTGTGAAAACTGCGTCCAAGACGGCACGGTAAACTGATGGGTGTCTTTGACTAGACAAGGGAGGTCCCAATGAAGAAGGTCAAGGTTGGTGGCATAGTACGCGGGAACATGGGGCAGCCGATGGCAAAGAACTTGCTAACTGCAGGGTATGACGTGCATGTGGTAGCACACCGGCACCGGGGACCTGCGGAACAACTAGCAGTTTTAGGAGCTACCATAGCGGAAACCCCAAAACAAGCAACTGTTGATGCGGCGTTTGTCGTTACCATGCTTCCGGATTTACCCGAGGTGGAACAAGTTGTCGGGGGAGAGAACGGCATCATTGCCGGATCCTCACCCGGATTAGTGCTGATTAATATGAGCACCGTGTCGCCATCCGGAATTCAAAAGTTAGCAGAGACTGTGGCAAATTTCGGCATCCAGATTTGTGACGCTCCCGTCAGTGGCGGACCGGTCCGCGCCGCGGAAAGCACCCTCACGATTATGGCTGGAGCCCAGGCGAAGGTGTTTGAGCATAGTCGGTCAATTCTGGAGACATTAGGCGAGAACATTTTCTACACCGGCGACATTGGCAGCGGGCAAGTCGCCAAGTTGTGCAACAATATGCTGTCGGCCACCCTCATGGCTATTACTTCCGAGGTGCTGACGTTAGGAGTAAAATCCGGGGTTGATGCAGAACTGTTGCGGAATATCATACTCAAATCCAGCGGGGCCAACTTTCAACTCGAAAATTGGATGCCCAACAATGTATTAATTGATCAATACCAAGCGGGATTTTCGCTTAAGCTGATGTATAAGGATGTGGGGTTGGCGCAAACCCTGGGCCGCGAGCAGCGCGTTCCCTTATTTATTGGGAATTTGGTACATGAGCTCTATGGCCAGTTCATGAACAGCGCATTGCGAGATGCCGATTTCTCCGTCATCAGCACATTCTATCAAGACGCCGCCAACGTCACAATTGCCAATGGAGATCCTCGCAGGAAATCTGATGAAGAATTTTAAGGGATATGACTGCGGCCTTGGGAGGGATACCGGTTGCTGATTGAGGAACTGTGCCTTGACATTATTGAGTCGTGCCGCTATGACAAGCGTACCCATGCGGGACAAGAGCGGTTATATGCAATTTTGTGCGAAGGACGCGGTGGGCGGCAAGACAGATTTTGCTCGGAGCCTGCTGGATCCCTATCTCCTCGTGGAAGCGGGCTCACTGAGAGGACCAGGCGGCCGCGCGACTTACACTGTCATTGGACGCGATGACCGCTCTTTGTCGTTGGACATGGCGGCCGATTATTTGCTCTGGCGCTGTTGCACGGTAAATTGGCATTGGCCGATTTTCGGGAGACAAAATGATCCTGCTGTCGTGGAATTGACGCCGAAAGTTGCCATCGAGTACACCGATGCGCTTGCACGCTATGACGCCGAAATAGCAGTGGAAACCCGAGGCCAACGCCAAACCCAGCATGCGGATACCGCAACCTTTTACCCCTTCATGGCAGAGGAACTGGAATGGGTCGGCCGGCAGTGCCCGCAACTAGTGCCATGGATTCAGATGTTCATAGCTGCCTGTGGGGGAGGAGGCCAAGAAAACCGCGTGCTGGATCTGCGGAAATCAGATGCACCGGCCAATGAGTTCCTCTAGTCCGCTCCGCGTAA
>JAKAAS010000400.1 GCA_021802225.1 Bacillota bacterium | reverse complement strand
ACTGACCTACGAGAAAGGCGCCGCGGTCCTGCGGATGATGGAACAGTATTTGGGACCGGAAATTTTTCGGAACGGCATTCGGGAGTATCTTCAGCGCCACCGCTACGGCAACACCGAGACGGGTGACTTGTGGGATGCTCTGGAGGCGTCGTCTGGACAGCCCGTGCGGGAAGTGATGGATTCTTGGGTCCTGCAAGGCGGATATCCTTTGGTGCGGGCTGAGTGGAACATTGAGCGCCACGAAATTGAACTCAGCCAGAGGCCGTTCCGCTACCAGGGAGAAGGCAGCGGCAACTGGCAGGTACCCATCGTGCTAGGAGTCCGCAGGAGCGGTGGAACCTCCGAATCGGTCCATGTCATGCTCGGCCAGCAGCCCCTCCGAATTTCGGTGCCCGCCGATACAACGTGGGTGACCGCTAACCAGGGAAGCTGGGGATTCTACCGTGTGGCTTATAGCCAGACTCTTTGGGACCGGCTGGTGGAGGCTCTGGGTGAGATGACGGCTCTCGAGCGTCTCGGTCTCGCAGAAGATGTGTGGGCGGCAGTGCTGGCGGGCGAAGCGCCACTGGCCATGGCCGTGGCTCTGTGGCGCACATTCGTCGCGGAGCGCGACCCGGATGTGTGGAGCGCCGTGTCACGCCACCTCGCCGTCATCGACAAGGTGGCGGACTCTCAAGGGCAAACTGCGCTGCAGGCCCTTATTCAAGAAATCGGGCGGCCGGTGTTCGATGCCGTGGGGTGGGAAGCGGTACCCGGCGAAGATGGCCGGCAAGGCCGCCTGCGGGCCATTCTGGTGCGTCTGTTAGGAACGGCAGGAGCGGACCAAAGGGTGCGCCGGGAAGCTGGCGAGCGTTTTGCCGCCCATGTCAGCCATGGCGCTGCCATCGCGCCGGACCTCTTGACGGCGGTGGTGAGCGTGGTGGCGTCAACGGGAGCCCTGGCGGAATGGGAGATGATTTACCAGGAATTCAAGACGGCGTCAACGCCCCAGAACGAGAAGCGCTATCTGTATGCACTGGCTGACTTTGCCACACCGAACCTGGTGGCCCGAACTTTAGAGCTCTACCGGTCGGATGAAGTAAGAATTCAGGACGGAACCTATGTGTTGGGACGGTGCCTGGCAAACCGCCATGCCGCTTTGGAGACATGGGCAATGATTGAGCGCGACTGGAATGAGATCCTCGAAAAGTATCCCCAGTTCATGATGCCGGCCCTGATTGAGCCGGTCGCGACGATTGTCGAAGAGGCACTGGCCGACCGGACAGCATCGTGGCTGCAAGGGCATCCGATGGAGGACGTGGCGC
This sequence comes from Bacillota bacterium, assembly GCA_021802225.1. The sequence goes on along the minus strand of JAKAAS010000400.1, from coordinate 1,935 downwards.
GGCAGGTGGCGCAAACTTTAGAATTCCAGACAATCCACCGGGAATTTGCTCAGCGCGTTGCGGGCGACTTGAGTTCGGTGCTAGGCGGCGCCTCTTAATCACCGGGGATTGCCCTTAACGAACGGCAGCCGCGCTCTGTGGGCTGCCGTTCTAGCTTTCGTCAGGCGGCGGAGTATATCCAGTGGAGGAGAGCTAGGGTTTCGGCTGCCGCCGCCCTGTCACGGAGAAGGCTGTGGTGTTGTTCCGAGGAGCAGGGCAGCGCCAGGCATTCCCCCCTATCGGTAAAATTCTGCCAGGCGCGGTCCATCTCTCCGGCAAACGGGGCAATCAAGGGGGACACCTCAAAGCGCCTCTTGGCCCGGGCCAGTGCCCGGAGCAGGACAACATTGAACCAGGGGGTGCACGGGTAATGACCATCGGAAAGGAATTGGGGCAGCGCGTCCAGGATGGATTGCGCCCGTCTTCTCCATACATCAGCGGTTGGGGCCCATTCGGCCAGCCGGACGTACACTTCGAGTGGGGTGCCAGCATTATAGGTATAGATGCGAGGGTCTACAATGCCTGTGCGCAAGTCTTGATGATCATGAAATAGCCCGCGGGAATTCCGCATGGCCCACAGCCATTCGTGCATAGCTGTTAGCTCGCCCGGCAGTGTTGTCTCCGAAGGCGCCTGCACCTCGAGGCCGAGCAGCAAGGTGGGGCCCGTCGAGCAGACATTCACCGTGGCCTTGGGGTTATCTCTCCAGAACACGGCCCCGCTGTCGGGCTCCCAGCCATTCGCCCGTATGCCGTCATACAGGGACTGCGCCAGGTCCATCCACCGGTCTGCGCCGAGGCCCCGGGCAAGATCAACCGCAGCCAGCCCTACCCAGGCATTGTCATCGAAATAGACTCCTCCCGGGAATTGCGGGGAGAAGCGAGGGACGCTGTCCTGCAGTCCGGAATGGGTTTGGTATGCACAGGTCGCGGCCCATAAATTTTCTTCAAAGCGGCTGATCAGCGCCTTGGCGTCCGGTAGCAGGGAAAACTTACCGGCAGCCGACAGCAGTGCGCCAAAACTCCAGTTGTAGGCCCAAAAAGGCTGGTGCCCAATCTGCAGAGATTCCATAAATCCCTGTTGGTCCGGAACCTTGTACCGCTCCCATAACCGTGTCCACACCGCGCCCAGGGCTGCTGGCTGGAGCCATTTGTGCGGGAATGCCATGACCTAGTCTCCTTTGCCAAGGATTTCTGCCTGTTGACAGTGCCTCTTCCCGCCCAGTATCCCTCATACGCTGTCTATTATCACCAAGGCGAAGCGGGCTGCGGCCGCTTCGCCAAAAGTGCGTCCGACGGCTCATGGCCGCGCTTGTCCCCTTCGCTGTTGTGCAATGGCAAGCGCTCCCTGGCAGAACCGCGACGAAATGGCTGGGTTGCGGCGGGGCTCTCAACGGGGCTTGACGGCATCGACAAGGAGGGACGTGTAGCCTAGCTCCCCATTTCTATTGCGGTGGTCAAACCGCAGCGAACGGTAGATGAGCCCTTGCTTCTCGTCCCACTGATTGGCGTGAAATGCGCCCGATTCATCACAGTACTCAAGGAGACTGACCGTAAATCCAGCCGTCTGAAACATCGTGGCAATGCTGTGGTAGTCAAAGACAAACTGGTGGCTGGCGGCTGGGTGGTCTTGGGGTCCGGGGCCGCCCACTCGGGCATCTCTTTGGTATGCCTCGTCCGGAAAGAACCCGTCAGGCACGGCACAGCGAACATACCCGCCGGGCTCAAGAAAATCGAAGCATATTTCCGCCGCGCGCAGGCCCTGCTCATAAGACAGGTGTTCCCAGACGTGCTCGGCCAGAATAGCGGAAATCCTCGAGGGCCCGAAGGATCTTTCCCAGTCCCGCCTGTTCAGCAGATTTAATTGGCTGGCCTGTGAGGGATACTGGGCGGGAAGAG
>JAKAAS010000399.1 GCA_021802225.1 Bacillota bacterium | reverse complement strand
CTGTCATGATGAGCACATAGTCCAGGTCTTTAAGCACATAATCAACGGCGCTCAAGGGCGTGGAAGGCGTCAGCGCCAGCCCCGCCATCTTGCCCGCGCTGCGGATCATGTCCAGCGCGCGCTGGACATGCGGGGTGGATTCATAGTGCACCGAGATGCTGTCCGCTCCGGCTTGGAGAAAATCCGGAATGTATTGTTCGGGGCGGACGATCATCAGATGCACGTCGAGATGCGCAGATGTTTGCGGGCGCAGGGACTGGACGATAACGGGCCCCATCGTAATGTTAGGCACGAACTGTCCGTCCATGACGTCGATATGAATCCAGTCAGCCCTTCCCGCCAGGACGTCATTCACTTCAGATCCCAGCCGAGAAAAATCTGCAGATAAAATTGATGGAGCGATTAAAGTCGGTTTCATCCAGTTTCGCGGGAAAGCCCGGCATCCATGCCGGGGAGGGATAGCGCCTCTCCCGCTCCTCCTTTTCCCAATGCTATCATTGCTTGCGCATATGCACATCCGCCCACCGCCGGGGTCTTGCCCCGCAGTCTTCACCCCTAAATTCAATCACGGGGTCAACCTTGTGAATTTTCTCACTAATTATCGGGTACTCCTTTCCCGGTGTCAAGCGTGTTCCGGGCCAATGAGCGCCATGCCGCCTTGAATTTCAGGAATTTTTGCCTCACTGGACGCGGGAGCGCAGTCTACCCCGGGAAGCCTCCACATAAATTGACCGTAACGATATCAACGAAGGAGAATCGCCGTGCATGTTCTTCAACATCTGCACCCCGCCATCATTCACTTTCCCATTGTCCTCTTCCTGCTGACAGCTACGGCCCGGATATTCAGCAAAACCATTCCGGCCGCTTTAATCCAGCTAGGGCTGCTGCTCAGCATTGCCACAGGCTTTTTGGCCATTGGCACCGGGCTTTTGGCGGCGTCCCCCCTAATCTGGTCGGCGGCACCCCCGGTGCTGCGGCTACACATCGCTTTTGCCGTCAGTTGGTGGCTCATGGCCTGTTACCTCTATTTTGACTTTGACCGCGATACCCTGCCCTCTCTGCTCCTGTGGCTCGCCGCCACCTTGGCGATTCTGGGGGCCGGCACGCTCGGCGGCACTATGGTGCACGGTTTTCCTCTATGACAGGCTCTGCGGTCAGTGCGCTTTCTGATATGCCCATCCCCACAGCGCGTCGGTGGCTCCCACAATCACACCAATGGCAATGGAGTCAAACACATAGGCAAACGTATGCACAATGGGATAGACGTAATGCGTGAAGTAAATGCTGACAATAGTAGTGGTCACAACGAATCCCACAAATCCCCGCCCTGGCGGTGAAATGTAGCCCCCGAATACTTCATCAGCCAAGTATCCGATCCCTGCCACAAGCGCCGCGATGAGCAACGCCTCCGCAAGGCTGATGGCAGGGAAGAGGCTTAAGGTATAGCGAAAAATTTCCAGCAGCAGCAATGTCATGACAAATCGCGAAATGGCGCCCTTCCAGTTCACAGGTATCCCTCCCCCAATGCTTTCGTCCTGGCTAGTGTGAGTCGGTACCGTGTTCTTTATCCCGGCCATTTCAGGAGTATAGGTAAAATTTTTACGGACACGATAGGCAAGACAGGATCGGTCGCCAGGATCCGGCTTTTATTTTGGCACCGTCTCCCAGCCATGCACTGGGGAGACGGCAGATTAAGGAGGTCGTTCACTTTGGCAGGTAAAAAGCTTTGGGGAGCCACAGCTCTTTTAGTCACGGTCATTGCAGCCGGCTGCGGCCTGTATGGAGCCGGGGGACCCAACAACACTCTGCCGCGCGGGAAAGAAGGCCAGCAGCCGCAGGGGGTCAGCGACGTCAACAATACCCAGAATCCCGCGCTTGAGCACGCCACCAACCGCAGCCGGTTCAAGAAAGTCTCGGCGGAAAGCCGAAATCCGGCGCCGGCTCCGGTCTTGAAGGCTGGCTCCGTAGTCTTTCAAAAGGACTGCGCGTCGTGTCATGGGAGCCAGGGCGTGGGCACCAGCGGCGCCCCCAGGCTGGCCGCCCCGAGCGATGTGCCCTCCGGATTTGACACAGAGGCGCGGCTGAAGACTTTTATTGCACTGCACATGCCGGCAGACCACCCGGGAAGCCTGAGCTCCAAAGACGCCAGCAGCGTCTCCCAATACGTCTGGCACATTGCCAAAGGCAAGTAGGAATTGGATAGGAAACCGCCTGCCAGGCCAGCCTGGCAGGCGGTTTCCGACTAGCTCTCAATGCAGATGGTAGCACGCCAGACAGACAAACACCGCACCCATGTAGACCAGTGAGACAGCCCTCTGCCACCGCAGGGCGCGCCTCCCCCCCAGGCTCAGCGCCGTCAAGCTCAGTCCCGTGGCGGCAAGGTACAAAATCCCGAGCCCAAAAGTCCATGCCAAGTACGACGGCGCCAGCCCATCCGTATAGAAAGGCACGAGAGCCAGCAGCGCTGCCAGTTCCGCCCACAGCAAAGCCCTGGTCTTCAACTTTTCCTCTGCATCAGGATAAGATGTCTGAATTCCTTGTGAATGCTCTGTGTGCACCAGGAAATGCACGGCGCTGGCATGCGCCACGGACCATGCCAAGGCAATAGACACCATGACCGCAACCTCTTGCAGCCCGAAGCCATGGGGGCTCAGACTGGCCCCGACGGCTGGACTGACCGCTGCGGCCACGGCCATGCACTCCAAAGCTGGGAGGCGCCTGGTCAGCGTGCGCAGCACCGTCACCAGCCACACCGCATCAAAGGCGCCCAAGCTAAGATAGGCAGTGTTGTAGCTGGCCTGGCCCAACCAGTGAAAGGCGGCAAACTGAAGGCCGAGAGCCCACACCATCCGCAGGAAAGAGGGTAGGCCGGATATCAGAGCCATGCTCCACAAAGACAATCCCCACCCTAAACTAGCGGCCCCCAGAACCCCCCACCCCGGCCCGCCCTGATTGGAGGCGACCAACGCGCTGACACTGGTCGCCATCAGCACCCCGACGAGGACTGCTGATGGCTCGTGAATTCTTGTTTTGTCGGCCCGGACAGGCCACAGCCTGGTGTTCGCCGCTTGGCTGCCGCGCGGCACTAGGTCCGCCGCAGCCGTGACGGGTCTTTGGGCGGTTCAGGCTTGGGATCGTCATATTCTTCGTCCACCCGCAGCGCCACTTTGCGAAACGCCAGCAGCAGCACCGTCATCACAACGATTTGAAACATCCACCAAAACGGGTCCCACCAGTGCGC
>JAKAAS010000398.1 GCA_021802225.1 Bacillota bacterium | reverse complement strand
CGGTGCGTGACCCGCGCCGCATTCGTTTCGAAGCGCTCGTCATCAATCCACTCTGGCCGATTTATCACCTCACACAGCGACCGCCACAACTTGTCATTGCCCACGGCGAGATTGAAAAACCCGTTTTGTGTGGGGAATGTCTGGTAGGGACAAATATTAGGATGAGCATTACCTAATGGGATGGGGTCCACCGCCGTCGCAAAAAAATTCCCGGCCAGGTAGGTTTGCCACGATATAATCGTATCCAAAAGGGAGATGTCCACCCATTGCCCGCGTCCCGTGACCTCCCGGGAATGCAGTGCGGTCAGAATGCCAATGATGGCCCACATCCCGGCGCCCACATCGGCCAGCGAAAACCCCGGTTTCGTTGGCGGCATGCCGGGATATCCCGTGACCCCCATTAATCCTCCCATCCCTTGGGCAATCACGTCGTATCCCGGAAGGTCCCTGTATGGGCCTGTTTGTCCGAATCCCGAAATGGACGCCAAAATCAGGCGAGGATTTAATTCTTCGAGATGAGGAAATCCGAGGCCCAGCCGTTCCAAGGTTCCCGGCCGAAAGTTTTCTACGACGACATCGGCTTGCCGAATGAGATTCTCCAGTGTCTTCAGCCCTTGCCTGGTTTTCAAATCCAACACTATACTTTTCTTGTTGCGATTAATGCTCATGAAATACGCGCTTTCACCTTCAATAAACGGCGGACCCCAATTCCGTGTATCGTCTCCACCCGGCGGCTCCACTTTAATGACCGTGGCTCCTAAATCTGCAAAATACAAAGTGCAATACGGGCCGCTGAGGATACGCGTTAGGTCAATAATGGTAATATCACCCAATTGCATAGGAACGTCCCCCCTATCGTGGTCGCCACCTTATATCCTAAAACGCTTCGTGCCCAGTCAGGTCACGGCCAACAACTAGCGTCTGCACTGAAAAAGTTCCTTCATAGGTGTCAACTGTCTCCAGATTCGTCATGTGCCGGATCGCACGATAATCTACGCTAATTCCATTGCCTCCTAACAACTCCCGTCCCATTCGGGCAATCTCCAGGGCGGTTCGGGCGTTGTTCCGCTTGGCCAGGGACACTTGAGGATAGCGCAATCGTCCTTGTTCTTGGAGACATGCGAGTTGTCGCGCGCGCAACTGCATATCCACGAGACCCGAAAGCATGCCCACCAGACGCTCCTGAACAAGCTGAGTCTTAGCCAGTGGCCGTCCAAACGCTATACGCGTCTCGGTGTAGCCAATGGCTTCATCTATGCAATCCATGGCTGCCCCGATCGTTCCCCAAACGATACCGTAACGGGCTTGTGTGAGACAATTAAGGGGGCTCTTGAGCCCTGCAGCCAAAGGCAGGCGGGCCTCAAGAGGGAGAACCACTTCGTCGAGATACAAATCAGCGGTAACAGACATCTTCATCGACGCCTTGGTGGTGATGGTCACTGCACGAAATCCCGGGGAATCGGTGGGCACAACAAATCCTTGAATCACGCCAGTGTCGTCCTTAGCCCAGATAATTGCCACATGGGCCAGACTGCCATTGGTAATCCATCGTTTCGACCCCGTCAGAATATAATGCTTGCCAGTCTTTCGAGCCACCGTACGCATAGCTCCAGGATCCGAACCCGCATCGGGTTCGGTCAATCCAAAACACCCGATGAGTTTCCCCTCGGCCATTTTCGGTAAGAACTGCTGTTTTTGCTCCGGACTACCGAATTGGTATAACGCATGCATCGCCAATCCGCTTTGCACGGACGCAAAGGATCGCAGGCCCGAGTCCCCCCGTTCCAGTTCCTGCATTATTAAGCCATAACTGGTAGGAGAGAGACCCGCCCCCCCGAACTCTTCCGGCAATGTCGGCCCGAATACCCCCAGTTGGGCCAACGGGGCCACTAAATCTTGAGGAAATTTCCCTTCTTGCCACCATTGTCCCGCATAGGGCCGCACCCGCGAATCAACGAACTTCCGCATCGTTTGCCGCACTTGAAGATCTTCAGGACTTAACGCATTATCCAAATCAAAATAATCTTCAAATCGGGCCGGAGAATACGCAGCCGCCATGTGCTAGCTCCTCCTTTCTGTACCCATGGACATCAAGATGCTGCTGCGCACGGTCATTGGTTGGATAGGAATGTTGTTGATGTGGACCCTGTCTGTTTTCAGAGCATCTTCGACGGCCGCCGCAATAGCCGAAGGGGAGGGAATGGCGCCGCTTTCCCCCACGCCTTTCGCCCCCAGAGGATTCAGAGGAGATGGGGTCGACAGATGCCGGATGGTCATGTCCGGCACATCCAGAGTGGTAGGTAGCAAGTAATCCATAAAACTCCCGGTGAGCAGTTGACCCTTGTCGTCAAACCGAATCTCTTCCAAAAGCGCTGTGCCTATTCCCCCAGAAATTCCTCCTTGTATCTGACCTGTCACAATTTTGGGGTTAATGAGAGTTCCTGCATCATGTACCGCTGTATACGACAAGATTTCCACTTTGCCCGTGACCCGGTCTACTGCCACAACAACCATGTGGGCCCCCGCCGCATAAGTCGCCCCCGCCGGCGTAAAGTATGCAGTGGCTGACATCCCTGGCGTTGTGGGGAGGGTATATGAACTGCCAGGGAATGGACCACTTGCGGCAAAGGCGAGGTCACCGAACGAGATAAAGCGTGTGGGATCCCCGGCGACACGGATAGTGCCCTCAGTCATTTCCAACGGCTGGCTGGATTTCAAAAGATAAGCCGCCAACTCGAGCATTTTCCCCCGCAACTCGTCGCTAGCCATTTTGACGGCACTGCCAGCAACCACTGCGGTACGACTCGCAAAAGTTCCTGTACCATAGGCAATCTTCTGGCTATCTCCTTCTGTGACATGCACGGAGTCCAGTGGCGCAGCCAAGACATCGGCGGCTATCTGCGCCAGAGTCGTTTCGTGTCCCTGCCCTTGAGAAGCCGCTCCGGTTATGACGGTGATATGACCGTCAGCACCAACGGTGACCGTGGCCCCTTCGTGCGGTCCCATTCCGGTATTCTCGATGCCGACTGCGAGTCCCACACCTATAGCGCGCGCGCCTGTCGACTCCTCTCCCTTTCTCTGCTGCCAGTGAACATAATCCCCAGCCTCCTTGAGGGTCTTGAGCAATGCGGGATAGTCCCCGCTATCCAACACCATGGGTGTTCCTTCGCGGGATATAAGGCCAGTGGCGTAAGGGAATTCCGATGGCTGAATCAAATTTTGTTCCCGTATGAGGGCGCTGTCC
>JAKAAS010000397.1 GCA_021802225.1 Bacillota bacterium | reverse complement strand
AGCAGAGGCGGACGCGAAAGGATGGACCCACTTCAGCGGATCTCCCGGCCGGTAGGGTCGGACCCCTAAATAGAGCGAAGGGTCCGGCTCATCCCACATTTGGCCCTTGGCATCTCCCATGGCCCGCGCCGAAGCCCACAGATCTGCCGCAAAGGGAATGCGCCGGGGCCAGACTGTCACCATGAGCGGCGCGGGCCGCTTCTGAGTTGAATCGCTCCATCCCCAGAGGTCCGAATGGGACAGTTCAGCGGGGCCAAAGAACCACCGGCCCCGCTCTCTGGCTTGCATGGCCAGTCCCAGGCGCGCTCTCTGCCGCCCGCCCAGCACAAAGCGCACATCGATCCGGGAGCCTTCAGCCACAGCGAGTCCGGTGGGCACATCCTGCCGCAGCTGGATCTCACCCGCGGCCACAGACAGCGGATTGGCGATGTCCACAACCCACTGGAAACTCTGGCCCGGCTCCAAGGTGAGGCGGGACTGCGGCCACTTTACCTCCAGATGCAAAAATGCGCGGCGGGCCAGAAAGTAGCCCAGCCACAACGCAAACACGATAAAGAATCCCGTCACCGCCAGAATAAAGTTCCGCATCACCAGTCCCGCCAGAACCAGTATCACAGCCACCGCTTCAACCGTCCGCGAGGACCATGTGGTCCAAATCATGGCAGCGTCTCCACAGGCACCGGCACCTGCGCCATCACCTCACCAATCACATCGCGCACGGCCTGCTGACGCTCATGGAAAGAGGCGCCCCGGACACCGCCTGGAATCACCAGGCGGTGTCCCAACACCACCGGCATCAGATCCTGCACGTCGTCGGGGGTGGCATAGCTGCGTCCCTGGACCCAGGCATAGGCCTTAAGCACCCGGATCCATTGCACCACTGCCCGCGGGGAGGCCCCGAGCAGCACTTGCGGGTGCTGCCGGCTTTTTTGCGCCAAATCCACTACATAGCGGCTCACCGCTTCGGATACGAGGACCTTTCGCGCTTCCGCCCTCCACCGCAGCACCTCCGCAGCATTGGCCACCGACGGTTCGCGGGGCAGGGGATCATCGTCGGCAAAGCGCCGGATCATTTCCATTTCCTCCTCCACGGTCGGGTATCCCATCGCGAAGGACAGCAAAAACCTGTCCTTTTGCGCTTCCGGCAGGGGAAACGTACCCGACATTTCCACGGGATTGGCCGTCGCCACGACAAAGAACGGATCTGGCAGCACATGGGTCACCCCGTCGGCACTCACCTGAAACTCCTCCATGGCCTCCAGCAGCGCCGACTGGGTCCTGGGTGTAGCGCGGTTAATCTCATCGATCAAGACCAGTTGGTGAAACACCGGTCCAGCCCGAAATTCCATCGTGCCGGCGACGGGTTCAAAGATGAGCCCGCCGGTAATATCGGAAGGCAATAAATCGGGGGTGGCCTGAATTCTGGCGAAAGTGAGGTCAAGCAAACGCGCCAACGCCTGAGCCAGCCGCGTTTTAGCCACGCCGGGGACATCTTCAACCAGAACATGGCCTCCCGCGATGAGGGCTGCGACCGTCCACACGGCGGGCTGGCGCTTGCCCACCACAAGCCATTCCAGCTTGTCCAGCAAGGCTGCAGGTGCCATCGCTTCGTCTCCCTCTTGTTCTGTCCGCTTCTGCTTCATTCTACCATGGCCACAGGTGACTTTAGAGCTCAGCCCAGCGAACCGGGCCGTCACTCCACCCAGGCCAGTTGATCCCCTGTCCCGCATATTGCGCTTCCTGCTGCTCCTGCAGTTCGCAGGCGGCCACAATGCGTCCGGGATCGGTTTTCAGGCGCAGCACCCAGCGACGCGCGCCCTCGACCCCTAAAAACGGCTGGAGCCATCCCAGCACTGCTTCCGGGTCCGCCCCTTCCAGCCAGAGCCAGGCATCCCCGATGGCCAGGAGACGGCGGAGCTCATGGTGGCGCTGCGCCCACAGCGCCACAGGTGCAGGCGCCTGGGCCCCAAACGCTTCCCCCAGCATTTGAATCCCGCCCTCAATAGCCGGAGGCGCGCTCAACATCCACGTCAGCGGCTCCGTGGGAGACTGGCGGCGCCACCAGAGCAGCAAGCTGCTCAGAAGGACGGAGCCGTGGCTTCGAGGGCCGTAATACCAGACCGGGGCAGACGGGGCCAGCCGGACCCAGCTTTGGCTTCCCAGCTTCGGCACCAAAATTCCGTCTCCTGGCAGTGACCCGCCGAGAGCAGCGGCCACGTCATGAATCCACGCCTCTATTGGCTGGTAGGGTCCCGGTCGTCTGGCCGCCTCAATCCCCCCAAAAGCCTTCCGCCGCTGGTGCCATTTCCAAGTATCCACATGGGCCGTAGCGCACCAAGGAATATCGCCGCCCTGCCATGGCGCTGACCCTACCCGCTCCTGGTAGCAGGTCAAGGCCGCCCGCACTGCCTGTGGGTCAAACCCTTCCCCGCCGACATGGTCTTTCACGGCCCGCTCCGCGAGAACCGCCAGATAGTCCGCTTCCCCCGCCGTCTGCGCCTGCACGAAGCCGTCGGCCCCGGACTGGCCATTCAAGTGGTCTATCCACTCAGGCAACCCGGCAAACGTCCGGGCCGTAACGCCAAGAGCGTTATCGGGGTCCATGAGTCTGGCCGCCCACAGTTGGGTGCGCGCGTGGCGCAGCGGGGCTTGGGGCGACTGCCATCCCTGCTGCTGCACGCGGCTGGCCGCCAGACGGGCGTACCGGCCCCAATGCCGCACCTCCCCGTCCCCGGAATTCACCGTCATTTCCGACAGGGCCAGCCATTCCTGCCGTTCTCTCTGAAAGGCCTGGGCCGACCATTCGGGCCACTCCAACTGCTCTACAGGCAGAAACCCATTCCACGCCATCGCGGCCGTATAGCGGGACGACAGCATCTTGACAAACGCCGCCCGCACCACGTCTTTGCTCTTGAACTGTTCTTTAGGCATAGGATATCTCCTCCGTCTGGTGATATCCTATGCCCACGCTGGTGCAAATGCGCCACAGCAGCTAGCCCCGTCCCAAATGGTATTCCGCTGCATACCGCAGCCCGTCAAGGGTGAGCGTCGGCTCCAAGGTCACATCAAAACGCAGGTGGGGCAGAATGCGCTGGGCCCAGCCTCCGGTCAGGATAATCGGGGCGCGGTCACCGAGCACCTGCCAGGTGCGCAAGATCAGTTCATTGACCATTCCGATGAAACCGTGCCCGACACCCACCGCTATGGCGTCCTGGGTATTTTGTCCAAGCAGGCGGTCGGGGATTGCCTG
>JAKAAS010000396.1 GCA_021802225.1 Bacillota bacterium | reverse complement strand
GAATTGGCGGGAGGAGATCACCGGAGCCTTGCCAATACCAGTGCGCGAGGCGGTCGGGGCCCTGGATGAGACGGTGCGGACCGCGTGGATTGCCCGACTGCAGGCGCCGGTTCTGCCCTGCGCCAGGACTATGGCCCACGTGGTCAGGGGGGGCAGCAAGCCGTGGATTCTAGTGCCTGGGCTTTCCTGGGACATTGCGGAAAATGAGCGGGCTGTGTTTATCGCCTACCCCGAGGCTTACGGCAATGACCCTCTGGCGATGGCGGCAGCCGGGCTGGTGTGGGCTCAGTCGGACCCGGGGCGCATGCAGCAGGTGATCGCCAAGATTGGCGCAGCGGCTTTGTGGGCGGCCTGGGAGGGGCAGTTTGCAGGGCCGTTGGCCGCATCCTTGTGGCGGGAATTTGTCGGCGCCTACGGCGAGGATCAGGTGGACGGCCCGACCCGGGAATTTTTCTCCCGCCAGCCTTCAGTGCCCGGGGAGCCGCACCACTTTGCTTGGGGGGACTTTCCTGATTACAGGACTTACTATGAGCAGCTGGTGTATGGTGTGGTGCCGCATGATCCGGGCGGATCCAGTCCCCGGGATATTCCGGCGGTGCTCACCGCGCTGCATTTTGTGCCCCAGGATTTGCGGCGGACGGCGGCCCTGTTGGCGTTCAAGGCGGTAGAGGGGCAGCTTTTGTCCCGGGCCTGGCGCCGGGCGGCGCCAGAGGCGGAAAACGTTGAGGGGGGGCTTGGGCCATGGTGATCGGAGAAGCCGCGCTGCGCCGGAAGATGGAGGCCCCAAACCTTCCGGAACGGCTGATTGTCACGCCGCTCTTGAGTGCGGAGCAGGTCAATGGGGCATCGGTGGATGTGCGTCTGGGCACCGACTTCATCTTGATGAAACGCTCCGCCAGAGGCCCTATCGACCCGATGGCGATGGACACCGGGACCTCCGACTACCAAGAGCGGGCGCGGGTTGAAGTGGGAGAGAAGATGATTCTGCACCCGAATCAGCTGGTGCTGGGGGTGACACTGGAATTCATCCAGGTTCCCCAGGATTTGATGGCGTATGTCATTGGGCGCTCTTCCTGGGGGAGGCTCGGGCTGATGGTGGCCACGGCCGTGATGGTATCGCCAGGATACCGGGGCAGCTTGACTCTGGAGCTGGCGAATCTGGCGGACACGCCCGTGTACCTGTATCCGGGGACCCGGGTTGCGCAGCTGGTGTTTCACCAGGTGGACGGCTCCAGCCCGGCTTACGCGGGCAGTGGAGGGAAATACACAGGGCCCGTAGGACCGGAGTTTTCCAAGCTGTCATGGGACCAGGACTGGCAGGCGATCAGGCGAATCAAGCCGTTGGGGGAACAGTGATGGCGGGGTCGTGGACGAAGGCCCACGTATGGATGCTGTATGCGGCCTTCTCTGTCACGGAAATTTGGATGTCGCTGCACTTTCCGGAAGTGGATGTGACGGAATACCGGCGGTATGCCCAAGCGGCCACCACCTATCCATGGTTTCACCACTGGCCCAGGGAGTACCCTGCGCTGTCGCTGCTGGTGTTTTTGCTGCCGTTGCTGCTGCCCGTAGCGTACCGGCTGGGTTTTGCGCTGTTTGCGCTGGCGGCTCTGGCGGTGATGGTGCACCGGGGCTTGAACCGCTACGGGGCCGCGTGGGGGATGAGGCTTTTGGGATATCTCAGCATTGGCACCGTGGGCCTTTTTGCTCAGCGCTACGATATCTTCGCCTCCCTGGCCGCCTTTCTGGCGGTCGATTTTGCGGTGCGCCACCGCTGGCGGGCCGCCTGGGTATTCTCGGTGGCGGGCTTTCTGCTGAAGCTGTTTCCGGCCGTGTTCTGGCCGGTTTTTCTCATTCAGGAATGGCGCGAGACAGGACGCTGGCGCTGGGACCGCCTCGCCTACAGCCTGGCAGCGGGCCTGGCGGTGGTGGGGCTGCAGGCTATGGGTTCCTCGCACCAGGCCTTTACGTCGTACCGCTACCTGCTCGACCGGCCAGTGGAGATCGGGTCTCTGGCTGCCAGTCTGACCGCTCTCATTTCCCGTCCCCAGCTGTTTTACGCTTTTGGCTCGGTTGACGTCCAGGCCCACGGGATTGCCCACCTGGTGGGGACGGTGCTGACCGTGGCGGCGGCCGCCCTGTGGGCGGGAGTATTTTACCAGCAGTTCCGGGGCCGCCTCGAATTTGTGCAGGCGGCTATCTTGACCTTGGGAATCCTTTTGCTCACGACGAAAGTGTTTTCGGCGCAGTATCTGATTTGGATAGCGCCTCTGTTGGCAATGCGGCCAGGCAACCGCCTGCTGGCGGCCGCCTATCTGTTTACAACGCTGGGGTATCCAGTCGGCTACGCGGTTCCGGGGATGATGCCCTGGGTGGTGTATATCTTTGCCGCCCGCAATCTATTCTTGGCTGCGGGGCTGGCTAAGATGACTTGGACCCACAGGGCCCGGGAGCCTGTGGGTCCGCCGGCGGCAGCTGGCAAAGTCAGCCCCCTGTGAGGTGCCATGGGCGTGTGCTTAAGGGTGAAAGGGAAAGTCCCTGACGGGGGATGACCCCTCAAGAGTGGCTCAAGGCGTCCGCCGTGAGTGTGTTCCGAAACTGCGCAGAAGATGAGGGCTGGGGCGACGCTACGCTTCTGCAGGGGAGGAGTTGTCAAACCGCTGTTAGGATGCGGCAAAAGGCTTCTGGCACGTTCCGCACGGAGGAAGGGGCCGCCCGATTCCGCCGCGATCCGCAGATCTTTGTCGCCAGCGCGCAGGCAAGGCCAATCGATGTTCGCCGTATCGCGACCGGTCATCAAGGGAAGCCGTGGCAACCACTCACGTAATCGGCCCCGTGAGCCTTCTGGCTCGGACCGGACTACCAAGGGTCTCAACCGCCTTTTCTGGGGGGGGACGTGAATAGTTACAACCGAAAGTGACTGTTCCAGAAATTTCCGCAGCATCTTCCCAAAGATGGGCAGAAGGCGACGTGTTGACGACGTGGAACATGGCCCGCCTGCCAATGATCCGGGGCTTTCAGAAAGACACTGGAAAACTTTGTCCGTGATGCTTTCGCTGGCAATGAACCGTCGCAGCGAACGATATGCACGGGTGGTGTGAGAGAGGGTGCGGGTTATCCCCGCACCTTCCTGATTGTCAGATGCCGGGGCCGTCCTCATCATTCAGCACGCTGTCGACCATCTCCTCCATATCCGTTTCCTTGTCCAGACGCTCATCGATGGTAATCGACGTCAGCACCCGGTCGGCCCCAAGTCCA
>JAKAAS010000395.1 GCA_021802225.1 Bacillota bacterium | reverse complement strand
TTGAATACGGACCAAATCCCCTTCTTGGATATTCAGTTCACGGCGGAAATCAGCGGGAATGACTATGCGTCCCCCCTCAGATACTCGGGCTTGCACTCTATTCATAGGGCATGCCTCCCTTTCATGTCTTTTATTCGGATTATGCTAAAGGATTCAAGCATGCGTACAGTACATTTCTGTCTCTAAGCCACTGCTTGTGTCCGATGCGAACATCATGCTTGGTGATGACAAAATAACACCATGTTCCCTCCAATTTGGAACCTGTCCCGGAGTTGGCCGGGGATGCATGAAACGTGATGTTTCCAGTGTTTTCGGCCAGTGCGGAAAATTGTCCGCGACACCTGTGAAGTTGTACGATAGTAGGAACACAACAGGTGAGGATAAGGGCTGGGAGGCCATTTATTCGGGAACGGGTCGCCCTGTTTATTTTCCAACACATCGCTTAGGATAACAGTGATAAGATGCCAGAACCTGGCAGAACAGAGGGGGGATGGGCAAGTGGATTCCACGAAATTTGATGTGGTTACCATCGGGGGAGGGCCGGGGGCGACCCCGGCGGCGGAGTACCTGGCGCGGCGCGGCAAACGGGTGGCGGTGGTGGAGCAGGGCCCAGGACTTGGGGGTACGTGCCTGTTCGAGG
Source organism: Bacillota bacterium (assembly GCA_021802225.1). The sequence continues at coordinate 2,620 of JAKAAS010000395.1, read as the reverse complement.
GGTGCATCCCCTCTAAAATCTATTTGGAAACAGCCCGGCGCATACGCGATATTCATGAGGATGTCCGGTTTGGCCTCCCCGACGCACATTTCGGCCAGGTGGCCCTGGCGAGTTTGACGGAACGGAAGCAGAAAATACTGCGCCAGCGCACGGACGAGGCGAAAAAAAACGTTTGCCGCTCTAGGCATTGCGGTGCTCCACGGCCAGGCGGACTTTTTGGACCCGCACCGGGTGATAGTCCAGAGCGACGAGGCCCCCGACCGTGTCCTTACGGCCGATTACATTATCGCCAGCCCAGGTTCCAGGCCCCGCCCGCTGCATGTGCCGGAGGCGGATGACGCGTCATTATGGACCAATGCCCATGCCTTGAAGCTCGACGCCATTCCCTCGTCGCTGTGCATTGTCGGGGGCGGATACATCGGGGTCGAACTGGCTACCTTGTACCATACGCTGGGCACGCAGGTGCACATCCTGGAATCCGCACCGCGGCTTTTGATCTCCGAAGATCCGGCGATCGCAGCGTATCTGGAGAATGCCTGGAGCAGGGAGAGCGACCCAGTGACGGTGGAAACCGGCGTGCGCATCACCCGCATTGACACGACGGGCCACGGGCGATGGGCGGTCGGCTATAATCACCCCCAGCGTGGATTCTCGCGGCTGGTGGTGGACCGCGTGCTGGTGGCGATAGGCCGGGAGCCCAATACCCAGCACCTGTCATGGGACAAAGCCGGGATTACCCTGGGCCCGCGCGGGGAGGTGCCAGTCAACCGCTACCAGCAGACGGTGACGCCCCATATCTATGCTCCCGGCGATGTGAATGGGCAGATGATGCTGGCCCATGCGGCCACACGCCAGTCCCAGATTGCAGCTCAGCATATCTTGAAGATCCCGGAGTTCCCCGAAGCCATGACGGTGCCGCATGTGATTTTTTCCTTTCCCGAAATATCGGCAGTGGGGGCCGATACCCGGGATCTGCCTGACAATCCGGACTGGCGCGTCACCGTGTGGCCGTACGGGAACAGCGCCAAGCCTCTGATCGTGGGAGACGGGGGAGGATTTGCCCAAATTATCTGGAGCGCCGCAACCCACGAGGTGAAAGGATGCCAGATTATTGGACAGGGTGCGGGCGAGTTGATTGATGAAATCACGTATGTGATTACGCATAATGACACCTTGGAATCGTTGGTGGAGGCTATTCACCCGCACCCGACACTCAGCGAAGTGGTGGGGGAGCTCGGCGCCTCTGCGCTGGCGCAAGCGGAAGCCGAGAGGCCCGGTGCAAGCAGAAAAGAAATAGGGACAGACTAAACAAAGACTTGCAGTTTTTTGGACACTAAGTGAAGGAAGTCGATGATGCGTCAAAAAGGAATAGGGGCGACTGCCCTGCTGACGATCGCGTCACTGGACCAACTGGCGATTACCATGTCGCAGCAGGGATTATCGATTCTCAGTGTAGCATTTAAGGAATATGCCCATCTGGGCGTGGCCCAGATGGGAATCTTGTTTTCCACGGTCGCGCTGGGGGCCGTGGTCGGCATGATTCCCGCGGGAATGGCGCTGGACCGGTTGGGTTCCAAGCGCGTGGCTTGGATTGCGGGGGCGGCCATTCTCGTGGTCATGGGGGTTCTCGCCGTGGTGCTGCCGCGGAGCTTCTGGGCACTGGAAGGGCTGCTCAGTCTGGTCGGCTTCTTCCTGCCGGCATTGTCTCTGACGGGGACCACCGCGATTACCCACCTGTTCGACGGGTCGTCCCGGGAAGGCGTGGCGATTGGCATACGCCAAGCCGCGACGCCGCTGGGAGGGATTCTCGCAGCCAGCCTGTTTCCCTTCCTCGTCAAGACCTGGTCGCTAGGCATCGTTCTGCTGGTGATTGCCGTTAACGCCGGGGGGTGGACTATGGCTTTCGGGTGGGCGCTGAGGGCGCCAGTCAAAAAGCGGCGCGCGGCGATGCCAGGCTCCGGGGGCTTGCGCAGTGTGGTCTCCCTCCTGCGCCCGCTGAAGTATCCCCTCCTCATCAGCCTCTTGCTGTCGCCCGGACAATATGCTCTGCTGACTTACGCGCTCCTCGATCTGCATGACCGCTGGCATGTGCATATGGGACTGGCGGGCCCTATCATTGCGCTGGCTCTTCTGGGCGGTTTTCTGACCCGGATCTATATGGGCAGAATGATGGACAGGGGCGCCCAGAGCGTCCGCCGGCTGATTGAACTAACCGGGGCGGTAGGGGTCGCAGCCCTGGTGGCATGGGCCCTCGTGCCCCACCAGACGCCAATGGCGCTGATTCTCCTGATATTTTTTGCGCTGGGGGCGGGACTGGATGGCTGGAACGCTCTGCTGACGGCATGGGTCGCCAAAGAGAGTTCACCAGCTCAGCGCGGGATGGCGCTGGGGCTGACGGGCATGGCAGGATTTATTGGCATCGTCCTCTTCCTCCCTGTCTTTGGGTTGATCATCCGCATTTCACAGTCATACCGTCCCGCCTGGGCTCTTCTGGCGGTGGTGTATCTGGTAGGGATCGCAATTTTATACCAGTCCCGCCGTGTTCGGCCGGCTGTTTCGTCTTCGTGATGTGGTAGGATATCCAATAATCAGGGAGCGGGGGGACGGGAGAGACTATGCA
>JAKAAS010000394.1 GCA_021802225.1 Bacillota bacterium | reverse complement strand
TCATCGTCCATTGGGTCACATAACTGGACGGGGAAATATGGGATCGTCAACGTCAAAGATTACGGGGCCGTCGGCGATGGGGTGCATGATGACAGTCAAGCCATTATTAATGCCTTGAATAGCTTGCCCTTAACTTCGGGGGGAACACTCATCTTCCCTCCCGGTACGTATTTGATTAATCAAGCGCCCTACATGAAAAATGGTTACAATACGACAATTCCATTACCTTACAATCCTTTTAGCAGCGTCACGGCCGGGCCGAATCCGATTACGATTGAATTAATCGGACTGACGGCTCCGGCACAAGAACCCAGCGAATTTTCCCCTGATGCTCCTTTGGACGTGGGGGCTACACTCCTCTGTACAAATACGACACAAGGTACTTTGTATCAATCCTTGATCGCAGGGCCATCCATGGGACTCACGGCGGGGAAAAGTGTTATCCATGTGGTGATACGGAATCTTACAATTCGCCAGTCCTACCCGACGAATTATACTGCGCTCGATCTGAGCGGGGTCATTGGGTGTGATTTGAATAATATTACAGTCGATGTGACAACCCCTCCCGCTAATGCCCCACAACCGGGCACTACGGCTGGCACAGCTATTTGGTTACCCGATTCAGCCAAAGTCTCCAACTATGGGCATATTTCCGTAACCCGATTTTATATTCAGTCGTACGGAATCGGCATTACTGCCTCAGCCCATGCTCATATTGATGACGGGGTCATTCAGAATTGCTATTACAGTATTGCGGTGGATGGGGGACAACACCCGATTTACATTGGCCACGTCAATACCGAGCGGAGCGGCTATGATTTAGCGTGTATTAGTACTGCGGGATTGTCTATGACGCCTCGCGTGTATTGGTCTCTTATGGACATTGAACCCAATTCTTCTACCCCCGGAAACCGTGTCTATGACCCGAACAACTATCTCCAAGGGTTCACCCATTTTACCATGGTCTACAATAATGCCGCCTTATCAGGAGCCCTCCCCAAAGATGGGGGAATTTATTTCGAATCCCATAACCTGGCCGATGCCAATATTTCCTATACATTGCCTGGTGATATTGAGGCAGGGAACTTTTCCGGTATAGTGTGGATTAACTTTCCATCGGGCGCTAATGGGGGTGTGGGATCGGGTGGAGCCGGTACAACCCCATGGATAGCGCAAGTCGCTTCAGGGGGTTCCTTTTTTCCCAATGCTATAACAAACGATATTGTTTCACGCGCTCCTTCGGGGAATGCCGTGCGTTTAGGGACGAATACTGGCAACAATTCTGTATTGGATATTCATGATACGTGGATTGAAACGAATGCACCCACTACCACACTCGCCGGGACGACGGCGGGGAATATTTATTGGGGACAGCCCGAACAAGGCACCCGCAAAGTCTTTATCGCCGCATTCGATAGCTACGAAAACGACACCACTACGAATCAAACGATTACGTTTCCTACGGCCTATACCTATGCCCCGACTGTCAGCACGAACTCCACTGGGCTCACTATTACCGTCAGTACTACCACATTGACCATTACGAGTCCAGATAGCACGTCCACTTATAGCGGCGTCGTGGAAGTGGTGGGGATCTAAAATCTCGGTTGCAGGGCCACGGTATACACGTTGATCATACTCGATGCCTTGGCATAGACCCGCACTTCCAGTTGATTGTGGGAAGGAGACGGTACGGGCTGGGTCTGCCACGGTCCCCATCCCGCATAGGGAGATTGGGACGTCGCCGCATTAAAGGAAAATGCATAATGGTCCGTGACAATCGCTCCGCGGGTCAATGGTACTTCTCGCTTGGCAATGAGATGACCTGTACTTGCATCCCACACTTGGATTTGGGCCGGACCCCAACCGGACAGACGAACTGCTACGTGATACGTGCCCGGGGGTTCGCGCCAATAGGCTTGATCGAGGACGTTCCCGTTGCGTCCTAACCCTGCCACGTACCAGTGAGCAGGAGATGAACCCACTACACGCTTGCCTGTTTGCGATCCAAATGCCCAAGCCGGTAACGCCTGTCGTCTAGGCAACTGTAACGGGGCAGATCCGCGAATCTGCCACAGATAGATGCCGTGATGTTCGCCAATGAGTCGAGCTCGTGACATCTGAGCCAGATCCTCTAACTGAGAGGCCATCAGGGCAATACTCCCGAGATGAATGCCTTGGTAGGGAGCCATAACGACATAGTGTGGTACATGGGGGGTGAGTGGAAAAGCAGTACTTCCCATCATCGGATACACGGTAGATCGTCCGGCAAAGCGCCCGATTACCGCTTGCGGGGCGATGACTTCTGCCGATGCTGGAATTAAGTGCCGTATGGTATTTAATGTGTGACTTTGTTCCGGCCCGACTCGGATCCACGTGGAGGGAATCCGAGGCAACCAAAAGATCGCCCAGCCCACCATATTGATCAGGAGCACGAGACTCAGTAAAGGCACCGTAAAACGCCAACGTACACGGCGGCCAATCCAGGCCAGGGTAAAAACCGAACCGAGGGTGATGAGCCCCATCACAGGGATGTTTTGAAAACCTGGTTCACTGAAGAGAATATATGACGTCATGCTACTGGGTAGCAATGCGGTCAGGACCACTCCAATACCCCAAGGGGAAAACACGCCGAGAAACCCAGCCGGAGACATATTCGCCCAGAGATTCGCCCGACGTTGCCATAATACGTGTAAAGCCGGGCCGGGATGCGCCATGAGGTGTAGCACCAGCGTGGTCAGGGTTAAATGGGCGATCCCTGATGCCAGGTACCCATAGGAAGGAGCCAAAATCGATCCTTTATCAGCCCCTATCGACTCCACGAGTCCCAGCCAGAGAATGCCGCTAGTAACGAGGGATACACCCGTTTTCCACCGTCGAAGAGCCAAAGCGGTCAAGCCTAGACCTGTCACCAGGAGTGCGGCAACATCGCCAATGGATAACGTGCCGAGTGTCCATAAGACGAGTAGGCGATGGTTTCGACGCCATAACGCATAGGCCATCCCTGTCACCGTCAGTACCATTAACGATTCACTATGAAAATCAAAGGCGGCGGTCCAATAAACCCAGGGGTTGGCTACGAGCAAAATGAGTCCGGTAATGCGAAACCACGATTGCCATGAAGCGGGTTGTCTAGTTACCCAACTATTTAGCCAAGACCACGCAATCATTTCTCCACCCACCAGGGCACTGTTTTGCATGTAAAGTAGGAGCGATGCATGAGGCCAGAGCCAATAGAAGATCGCCAAAGGCCACAGAATGAGTTCGAAATGGTTA
>JAKAAS010000393.1 GCA_021802225.1 Bacillota bacterium | reverse complement strand
CGATTTGCGTGCCGGGAAGCGTCTGGATGAGGGATTCTGGCCTGCCGTGCGGACATTGGCCACCGATTTCGGCGAGGGGAGCCAGATAGCGGTGGATGTAGAGGCTCTGCCCAATGACGGGGTGCCATGGAGCGATATGGCTTCCGTGCAGATTCTGCGGATTATCCAGGAGTCGCTGGCCAATGTGCGCAAGCACGCAGAAGCCAGCCATGTGGACATCCGTGCGGATATGCACGGCGATGTGGTCCAAGTGACTGTCCAGGATGACGGCAAAGGATTTATCATGAACAAAGACCATCCTGCCCACCATTTTGGCCTGGGAATCATGCAGGAGCGGGCGCAGACGTTTGGGGGCAAGGTCTCGATCCAGTCCCTCCCTGGACAAGGAACGACCGTTACGATATCGTATCAGTTGGATGGCGACAAAGGAGGAGAAGTTGGTGGAAAAGGCAAGAGTTATGCTGGTGGATGATCACGCCCTGTTTCGCTCAGGGATGGCATCCCTGCTGTCGAGCCGCCCGGACCTGGAAGTGGTGGGCCAGGCGGAAACAGGTGAGGAAGCGGTGAGGCTGGCTGAAGAGCTGATGCCGGACCTGATCCTGATGGATATCAATATGCCAGGCGGCGGGGGCCTTGAAGCCACCCGCGTCATTAAAGAGCAAATGCCCTATGTGAAGATTGTGGTCTTGACCGCCAGCGACGAGAACGACCTGCTTTTTGAAGCGGTGAAGGCAGGGGCCCAGGGCTATTTGCTCAAACATTTGGACCCTGAACAGTTTCTAGAGGAGTTGTCCGCCCAGATCCGGGGCGAGGCCTCGATTTCCGGCGACGTGGCGCTGAAGATTATCCGCGCGTTTTCGTCGCACGATGTGGAGCGCCAGCAGACGCAACTGACGGCTAGGGAACTGGAAGTGCTGAAGCTGGTGGGAGAGGGATTCTCCAACCGCGATATCGCGAGCCGCCTCTTTATCTCCGAGAATACCGTGAAAAACCACCTCCGCAACATCTTGCAGAAACTGCACTTTGAAAACCGGGTGCAGGCCGCTGCCTATGCCATACGGCGCGGGCTGGTGGATCCTCATTAATCTCGGCTAGAAGTGAAGCTGTCAACTACCCCGCTCTCAAGGCGGAGCTTGCGGTCACCCGCAGGCTAGTTGACCAGGCGGCTGGGAAATCGGCAGGCGTTGGCAGGCGGGTCGGTCCCGGACACGGAAAGTCGGAAAAAGCGCCGAAGGTTTCAGCCGCGCCTGCAAGGGTGTATAGGAGAGTGCAATGGCACTATGGGTATTGGACAAACGTAAGAAGCCGTTCATGCCGTGCTCGGATAAACAGGTACGGTTGCTGTGGGAGTGCGGCCGGGGGCATCGTCTGGTGTACCGGCAGCGGGAAAATTCGGTAGGGCACGTGCGGGTGAGGCTCGAGCCCGGCAGCCAGACTACGGGCGTTGCCCTGGTCCGTGAGAAGGAACGCACCGACCCGAACACCATGGACAGGCACCTAGAGCAGACGGTATTTGCACTGCTGGAACGGGCCCATCGTGGACAGGCCATCCGGGAGGCCCTGACCCAAAGGCGGGAGTCTTGCCGCCGTCGCCGCGGGCATCTGGGCCGCGTAGCCATTCGGGCCCGTGGCAGCTTCAATATTGAGACCGGAAACGGTTTGGTGCAAGGCATCCATCACCGTTCCCGCACGCTCATTCAGCGGGCGGACGGCCATGGATATTCGTTGACCAAGATAACATTGGACAAAGGAGAAGCGGGAATGGAGCAGGCTTTGTGTGCCGCGCTATCCCTCCCCGGCATGAATGCCGGGGTTTCCCGCGCAAATGGATGAACGATAGGGAAATGACGTTAACGGAACACCTGACGGAATTGCGCAACCGACTCTTTGTCATTTTAGGAGCGGTTGCGGTTGTCTTTCTGGTGGGATTTTTCTTTACGCGCCCAGTGCTGCACTGGATTATCCGGCATACCCCCGTGCACCATGTCATTGTAACGGGAGTCACGGAGGCGTTCTTTGCGCTGATTAAGCTGGATTTTGCCATGGCGCTCATCCTGACGTCTCCTCTCATTCTCTATGAAGTGGCTTCCTTTATTTTACCGGGACTGACCCAGGTAGAGCGCCATGTAGTCGGGGTTGTGGTTGGGCCGGGACTGGGGCTCTTTCTGTTGGGAACGGCAGCGGGATACTTCTTTTTCGTGCCTATTGTGCTCAAGGTGATGCTGTCATTCACGGGCCACGGCATCCAGCCGATGTGGCGGCTGGGCAGCCTGCTGAGCTTTATTATTGACTTGTCCGTGCCCTTTGGAATTGTGGCGGAATTGCCTCTGGTGTCTGGGGTGCTGGCCCACTTGGGACTGATTCAGCCGCGCATGTTTACTCGCTACCGCCGCTATGCCATCCTCATGGCATTCTTTATTGCCGCCATTCTGGCCCCGCCTGATGCGCTGTCCATGACACTGATGGCGATTCCCATCTACCTCGTCTACGAAGTGTCGGCCATCGTGGCCCGCTTGGCCTACAAGTCCCCCGAAGTTTCCGTCGAGCCCTCCGCCGGCCCTCCGGGCTCTCAAGGCACACCGTGACCTTGGACGAGGCAAGGGCCGGTGAGCCAGTGCGCATTGTGGATATCTTGCTGGAATCCAGCCGGCTTCAGGCGATCCGGCTCGGAATAGTGCCGGGGGCGGTGGTGACGGTAGTGCAGCAGCTGTCCCGCGGCCCTGTGATCATTGGCGTCGGGGCCAGCAAAATCGCCCTTGGGCGGGCGCTGGCCCGGAGTGTGGTGGTCATTCCAGCCCAAGATTTTTAATGATCAATATTTGTATGCAACAACATTTACGATCGTGGTAAAATTAGATGAGACACCTCTTGAGGAGGACGTGCAACATGACGGTTAATCATATATTTTTTATCGCGCTCGTAGCATTGGCCTTGCTGTGGTTCGGGTTGCTGGTGCAGGAAAAGCTGGAGCTGGTGCACCTCGGACAGCCTGAAATCCGCGGTGGGCAGGCTTCAAAGAGATGGGCCGGTGTGGGCAAAGAGGTATTTGGCCAGCACCGGGTGCTGAATGACCGCTTCTCAGGCACCATGCATGTGCTGATGTTTTACGGATTTTTTGTGGTGTCGGTCGAGACTGCGATTTTCTTTCTTGACGGGCTCTTCCCAGGGATCGGGTCGCCCGGTGGGGTGACTGGCACGATCATTGACACGGCGTTTGACATTGTGGCCGTGCTGGTGCTGATTGCGGTGGTGATGGCCGCATACAAGCGCTATGTCGCGAATA
>JAKAAS010000004.1 GCA_021802225.1 Bacillota bacterium | reverse complement strand
AGGTTCCTTAAATCCCAGCGTCAGGAAAAATATGAGGTTGAGAAGAGCCAACACTAGTGGGGGAATCCGCCCGCCCCATGACAGCAATAGGAGGGAGCCGCAAATCAGTTCGATAATGCCCACCGTCAGGCCAAACGCCGCCACATGCGGAAAAATATCGGCGCGTATAATAGAAGCCAGGGGTGTCGTCGGCAGTGCCGCCGTCACGCGGGGCACCAGCCAAACACTGGTTGGGGTGTACAGCTTGAAAATTCCCCGCCACAAAAAGTACAATCCGTCAAAAATTCGCAGCACCGTGATCCAGCGGCTGCTAGCCTGGTATCTGGCCATAACCCCACCTCCTTGCATATCTTCATGACTGGATCTTAACGCAGTTTTGGACTTTCGGCCGCATTGCCGCCAAAATAGTCCCAACAGACTACGATTCCAAAGTCGGCACCCCACGACAAAACTGATCAATTTAGCCATAATGAGTGTATAAAGGAGCTGACGCAGGTGATACGAATAAACCCAGACATGTCCGATGACCAGTTGTTGAAACTGTTTGACAAGGGGACGCTGAACCAGTGGACACCCGACGCCATTGAGTGGGGGGATTTGGATCGCATCACACCTGAACTGCGCCACGCCATTGCTCAGGTTCTGACCCCTGTCTATTTGGGAGAGCAGACGGCCATGTACGGGGTCAGCGCAGTCTTGCCCGACATGCTGAGCCATGGCCACCACGAGGAAGCTCTGTATTTAAGCAGCATGGGGATGGATGAAGCGCGGCACTTCCGCAATTTGCACAAGCTGTATCATGTTTTTCAAGAAGAGCCGGTGACCCGCCACCGGATACCAGAAATGTTCCGCTACCACGCGCGTCTGCTGAGCCACAAGGACTCGACGGAGTGGATCTGGGGTATTTTGATCAGTGATTTATTCGCCAAACATTTTTACGGGGGACTCTACCAGCGCTATCCTGACACCGTTGTCGGCCGCCTGTCCCGCAGGACCCTCAAAGATGAGGCGCGGCATCAGGCCTTTTCAGAACGCTATCTTGAGAAGGTACTGCCCACGATGGACATCGAGCACAAGGCGCAGCTGATTGGCCTGCGCGACGACTTGTTCCGCACGATGGACTCTATTGGCACTAGGCTCAATGATTCCATGCTGATGCTGGACTGGGAGCCGGAAAAGTTTCTGCACGATTTGTACCTGGATACAGAGAGATGGGTCCAGCGACTCGGAATTGAGCCCGGAAATTAATCCGGGCTCCCCCGGAGCCTTCTCTTTCCCGGCACCGGTGCAATTCGGCAGGGCGCCCGGCGGGAATTGGACCACCTTCCGCGTGGACGCATTAATGTTGTGCGGGCTGTAGAATCGTATGCCCGAAAATTGGCTGACTCCAGCCAGGGATGTGATCTCTCCCCCGCCCGTCGTTCTGACGGGCAATCGCCATATTCACACTCCTCTGCCCAAGTGACGCACCGTGATATACTGGAAATAAAGGAGGGTGCCTATGCGCGAGGATATTCTTCCTGCCGGCGTCTTGCCGGTTGCACAGAAATTGGGCCAGTTGCCGGAGCTTACACATTTTTACCTTTCTGGAGGCACCGCCTTGGCCCTGCAACTCGGACACCGGCGGTCACGCGACCTTGATTTTTTCAGCCAGGAACCCATCGAGACCCTACCGTTTGGTCCCACCCTAGGTCAACTCAGTCCAATTTTTACCCAGACCACTTTAGTTGATCAGCAAATTGACCAAACGCACTGGATTTTGGACGGAGTTCAAGTCACCTATCTGGCCTATCCTTTTCCCCGGCTTGCTCCTCTTAAGATCTGGCAGAACCTAAAGATTGCCGATGTGGGCGACATCGCCGTGCAGAAGGCCTACACCATTGGAAGGCGGGCCCAAGCCCGGGATTACATCGACTTGGACGCTATTATGTCCCGTCATTTTCTATCCCTCGAGCAGATCATTGCGCGGGCGCAACAGGTTTACCGTGATTTTTCTCCGCGCCTATTTTTGCAGCAACTCACCTATACCCAGGATCTTCCGGACGCTGAAGAAGCCGCAAGGTCGATGAACCCCCCATCGGCCTTTGCCCCCATTGAAACCCGGTTGCAGGCGGCAGTCCACGCCTATGTGCAAGCCGCGTTAAAATCTCCAAAAAGCCCAGGGAGCCTGAACTGATGAGCCAATTGCCCCCGGCGCTGGCGCCACTCTTTCACCGCTATGCATGGCAGACTTTGGACACTTCCCGGCACGCGGCCGTGATTATCCCGACCGTTCTGCAGTGGGGGGACTGGGAAGCCGACCGCTGGCTGTTCGAAACCTACGGATGGGACACTATCCGCGACTGGCTTGCCCACGATCTGCAGACCTCCCGGACCCTGCCGGACGCGGCTCAGACCTTCTGGACCACTGCATTTTGGGGAAAGCCATTCCTCTCCCCTTCTGAATCTTCTCAGCGGTGGGAGGCCAACCGCCGGCGTGTTCCTCCAGACAGCGTGCCTGAATGGCTGCGCAATTTCCGCTAGCCGCGGCGTGCAATAAGTTCTGGCATTCAGCCAGACATTTTGTGCACTCCCGGCTTCCCGCGATATGGCGTAGCCTCTGTGCCAAAAACGCCATGTCAGGCCTGTTCAGGTGCCCCCTGAACGCATCATAGAGCCGCCATGCGCTCTGCGGTTTTGCCGAGGTCACAAACCGTTGACGAAAGCGCCAATTGGTGTACACTTTTATCTAAAGTCAAAGGATTGGGATAGTTCTGCGGAACAGCCGCCATATCTAGGCGCATTCACTTTCTGGGTGACTGGACAGGCACCACAAGACCTCATATCGATAATTTGCGGGGGATGCTGAATGTCTGATGAGGTGATCTACGAAAAAGACGGTAACGTGGCAACCATCTGGCTGAACCGGCCCAGCGTGCATAATGCCGTCAATGGCGAGACCGCCCGGCTGCTGAAAAATGCCTGGCAGACCTTCCGGGATGATGATGACGCATGGGTCGCCATATTGGCTGGGCGCGGGCCATCATTCAGCGCGGGAGCCGATTTGAAGGCCGTTGACTCCCTCAGGCGCCCCGACAATCCTTTCGACCCCGACTTTATTTACGGCGGCACAGGCTATTTGGGATTCACCCGCATGACCGATATCTTTAAACCCACCATTGCCGCCATCCACGGCCACTGCATTGCTGGGGGCATGGAAATGGCCCTGTGGTGCGACATCCGCATCGCCACAGCCAATGCCGTGTTTGGCTGTCTCGAACGGCGCTGGAACGTTCCCTTAATTGACGGGGGAACCCAGCGTCTGCCCCGCGTGGTCGGCTGGGGACGCGCTATGGATCTGATCATCACGGGACGGGAAATCGACGCGCCGACAGCCTACCAGTGGGGCCTGGTCAGCGAAGTCGTGGAATCTGAATCCGCCTACCCCGCGGCACGGGAATGGGCCCGGCGCATCACGGCCAATCCCCAGGGGGCGCTGCGCACAGACAAGCAGGCGGCTGTGCGCGGGTGGGGGCTAAACATCGAAGAGGGTCTGCGCATCGAAGCCCAGTTGGGCATGACGCAGCTCTTCAGCACAGGAATGGCGGAGGGCATCAAAAAATTTCAAGAGCGCCCCTCCCACCGCATCAAAAACCGGGACTGACCTCAGCATTTGATCTGCGGTCGGCAATTTGAAAATAAGGAAGCGATTGTGATATGCACATTGACGGGAAGACATTTCTGATTACCGGGGGAGCTTCAGGACTGGGGGCAGGCACAGCACGCATCTTATCCCAAGCGGGAGGACACGTGGTCATTGCGGATGTAGACACGGTCCACGGCCAGGAAGTGGCGGCTGCCTTAAACGGGCAATTCGTTAAAACCGACGTCACCCGCAGCGAGGACATAGAAGAATGCCTGGCCGTCGCCAAATCTTCGTACGGCGGCGTGCACGGCGTCGTGAACTGCGCGGGCATCGGCATTGCCAGGCGCACTCTCAGCAAGTCCGGACCCCACCCGCTCGACCTGTTTGAACGCGTCATTGATGTCAACCTCATCGGCACGTTCAACGTCGTCCGCCTGAGTGCGGCTGCCATGGCGCAGCAAGAGGCGTGGGAAGACAACGAGCGCGGAGCCATTGTCATGTCCGCCTCGGTCGCAGCGTTCGAGGGACAGATTGGCCAGGCGGCCTACTCCGCATCCAAAGGCGGCATTGTGGGACTGGTCTTGCCCCTGGCCCGGGAACTGGCCAGATTTGGCATCCGGGTTTTGGCCATCGCCCCCGGAATTTTTGACACACCCATGCTGGGGCTGCTGCCGGATGACGCCCGGGCTTCTCTTGGAGCTCAAATGCCCTTTCCTCCCCGGCTCGGACAACCCCAGGAGTTCGGCCAGCTGGTCCGCCACATTATGGAAAACGTCATGCTCAACGGCACGGTGATCCGCATCGACGGAGCCTTGCGCATGCAGCCGCAGTAAATAGTCCGAGGCTTTTGGGACCCAAACCTGGTTCTATAACGGTCAAAGGAGAAGACCCATGGAAAGCACGATGATGGACTTTCCGCTGGTGTTGCCCCATATTCTCGAGCGCGCCGGCCATCTGTATGGTAATGTGGAACTGGTCTCGGTCAAGCCCGACCACTCTCTGCACCGTTATTCCTACAAGGATTTTTACGCGCGGAGCCGCAAGCTGGCCAATGCGCTGTCGGCTTTGGGATTAGAACCTGGAGATCGGGTGGCCACGTTGATGTGGAATCATCATGTGCATCTGGAAAGCTACTTTGCCGTCCCCAGTGCCGGGTTTGTCCTCCATACCCTCAACCTCCGGCTGGGTCCATCCGATCTGGCCTACCTCATCCAGCACGCGGAAGACAAAGTAGTCATTGTTGATGACATTCTCTGGCCTTTGTGGGAAAAAGTTGCTCCCCTGGTGTCGGTGAATACCGTCGTCGTGGTGCAGTGGACACCGGGTCCCGTCCCGGAAGGAGCGATCAGTTACGAGGCCTGGATCCACCGTTACCCTGAACAGTTCCACTATCCGCAAATTGCCGAAACAGCGGCGGCGGGGATGTGCTACACATCAGGAACCACAGGCCGCCCCAAAGGTGTCGTGTATTCCCACCGCTCCTTGATTCTTCAGGCCCTGTCGGTAGGCTTGGGCGCCACCCTGGCCATTCGCCAGCAAGACACCGTCTGCTCCATCGTGCCCATGTTCCACATCAATGCCTGGGGTATTCCCGTGCTCTGCGCCATGGTCGGCGCCAAACAAATCCTGCCCGGGCCCTACCTGGCGCCCGTCTCCTTGTTAAGCCTATTCATGTCCGAGAAGGTCACCAAAGCGGTCGGCATCCCCACCATATGGATGGGAGTCCTGCAAGAATACGAGAAGGATCCCGGAAAATGGGACATTTCCTCTCTAGAGGTTATTGGGTCCGGCGGGGCCCCCGTGCCGGAAGCTCTGATCCAGGCATATGACCGGTATGGCGTCAAACTTCTGCAAGGATTTGGAATGACCGAAACGGCTGCTGTCGCATCATTTGCCACCTTGAAAAGCACACTGGAAGATGAGACGCCGGCTGCACAATATGCCTACCGCGCCAAAGCTGGACTGCCGATTCCTTTGGTGGAAGCGCGCATCATGTCCCTTGATGGCGGCAGTGGCGCAGAGCTCCCCCATGACGACCGCGCTGTAGGGGAACTGCAGCTGCGCGGCCCTTTTGTCGCCCAGTCCTACTACAACCGTCCTGATGCCGAGGCCAGCTGGACGGCAGACGGATGGTTCCGAACGGGTGACGTGGCCGCGATTGATACTGAAGGCTATATCCGCATCGTCGACCGCACCAAGGACTTGATCAAGTCCGGCGGGGAGTGGATCAGTTCGGTCGATTTGGAAAACGCCATCATGGCCCACCCTCATGTCCAAGAAGCGGCAGTCGTAGGGGTTCCCCACCCCAAGTGGCAGGAGCGTCCAGTCGCTGCCGTCGTACTCAAAGAGGGCAGAATCCTCAGTGAATCGGACTTGGGAATATTTCTTGCCGAAAAGTTCCCCAAATGGTGGCTGCCGGACCGCATCGTGTTTGTAGAAGAGCTGCCCAAGACCACGACCGGAAAGTTTTTAAAATCGGCCCTGCGCGACCGGTTCACCAGTCCCTGAGCCGCTCCCCCGCGGCCGGCCCGGCAGGCTCTCTGCGTCTTTCTTGTCAGGCCCTCAGAGTAGAACTCCGGCATGAACCGCAACAGCCCATGTCAAGAGCCCAAACGTCAGGAGGGCAGCCGCAATGTGACAGTAGATCAAGAGCCGCGGCACACGCCCGGAACCCAGGGTGATCCAAAAAAAGATGACGGCGCCAATAGCTGCCACCAGCAACAACCCTCCGTATCCGACGAACAGCAACGGAAAATAGATCACCCTCATCGCCCCTTTCAATACAGTGCAGAAGAACCGTCACGGACCCTGATCACGCTGATACCGGCGGCGCAGCTGCTCATGACGGAGATAGTTGCTCCAAGGAGAGCGAGACCGGTAGATTTTCGCTGGCTTCTGCCAGGTGAATCCCGACAGGGCGGATGTCCAGGCGATAAAGGTGAGGACGGCCAAAAAAATGTGGGTGATCAACCACTTTTTAGGGAGAGCGCTCCGCTTGCGGTCATAGGTCCAGAAAAATCCCAGTCCGACCGCAAGGGTGAGGCTGTAAATTCCGTAAGCAGCGTACAGCACAAGCTGTCCCCCTTTCCTTGGCAGTATCCGGCCAGCAGCCCGGGATTATGCATCAATGGCGCCAGATGCGTATACTGAAGCAAGATGCATGCACACAGCGCGAAAGGGGGAGAGGTTATGAGGTTGCCAGACTCTTTGCGCCAATCCGTAAGATTGGCGCCCCGGGATCATTACCGGGGTGGCCACTGGACTCACGAGGACGCCGAGATCGTACGGGAAGAGGCGGTCACCCTTTTTGTCAATGGCCGCGAATTTGTCACCATGGTGGTGACCCCCACGGACCTGCAAGAGCTGGGCGTCGGATTTCTGGCATCTGAAGGCTTTATCCAGACGGCAGCAGAAGTCACAATCTTTCAGCATCAGCCTGATTCACAGCAGATCTGGGTGCGGGTCCCCGGCCTGTCGGCTGACCGTCTGGCCGGCAGCGGCAAGCGCTACCTGAGCAGCTGCTGTGGGCGGGGACGCCCCGCATTTTACTTTGTGGAAGATGCCAATCTGGAACCCATGGAGGTGTGTCCCCTGCCGTACCCCCTCACTGCGTCCCGGATTACCCGCCTCTTCGCATCTCTCAGCCGGTGGACACGCCAGCAGCACTCGGGAGGACTGCATGTGGCCGGCCTTGCCGGCGACGCGGGAATTTTAGCCATGCGCACAGACGTCGGCCGCCACAACGCCCTCGACAAGCTATACGGATTCAGCCTGCTGCAGGGAATGGCGCTGAAGGACAAAGTAATAGTGTTCTCAGGCCGGCTGTCCTCGGAAGTGATATTGAAAGTCGGCCGCATGGGAGTTCCCGTCGTCATCTCCAACGCCGCCCCCACCACTTTAGGGATTGAACTGGCCGACACGCTGGGAATTACAGCCGTGGGCTTTGCCAGGAATTCCGAGCTAAGCGTCTACACCCACCCGGAGCGCCTCGCCATAGACCCCGTGCCCGCCATCACATGAATATAGAGCGCCGCCCAAGCGTCTGTCAGGGATACGGCCCTCCCGCGCCGAAGGCCATGCTGCCCAGCCGGGGACTGATCATCCGCCCGCCATGGGCTGAGATGATCCTGTCCGGCCACAAAACTTGGGAAATCCGGGGAGGCCCCACCCACATACGGGGCCCCATCGCCATCATTGCAGCTGGCTCCGGCAAAATCCTGGGCGTCTGCACTGTCACTGGCGCCACCGGGCCCCTCACTGAAAAGACGTATGGACTGGCCTACCGGGAACGGGGATCGCTGCACTTTGTGCCCGAGTCCCTGCCCTATCCCCAGACGTTTGCGTGGGTGATGGCCAGCCCTTGCCGGCTCTTGCAGCCAGTGGTTTACGAACACCCTAAGGGTGCCGTGATATGGGTCAGGCTCTCCCTGGCAACCCAGCAGTCCCTCCTTGCGGAGTTGGAGCGCACCTCATCTTTCAGGTAGCGAATCTGAGCATCACCTGTCTCCCGCCGAAAATCCGATCCGCTGCCCGCATGTCTTGAGAAAGCGCCGAGCGTCCACTTCCACCGCCACGTCAGCGTTGGGTCGGGGCGCCATCCACTCCCGGCGGTCCGCCACCGTCATCCCCCGGGTCAGCGTCCCCTGCAGTTCAATCTCCACCGCATAAGGCTCTGTGCGGCACATCAGAGGGTCCTCTGCAACCGCCACTGCCAGCGGGTCATGCAAGGGCGCTGTCCTCAGCCCCTTGGGCTCGCCTGGATTATACGCCGCCAGATAAAAGTCCACCGCATTGCGGATGGTCTCTGAATAGGGCCTGCCGGGGTCCAGTGTCGCCAGCATGGTGTCGGAGATGCGGGCCTGCATGGTGACATCGAGTCCCACCATCGTGATGGGCATGCCCGAATGGAACACGACCCATGCGGCTTCGGGGTCGCCCCAGATATTCGCCTCGGCCACTGGGGTCACATTGCCCCCGACAAATGCCGCCCCGCCCATGATCACCGCGCGGCTGACCCTCCGGGCCAGTCCCGGGTCGGCTATCAGGGCGGCCGCAATATTCGTCAGGCGGGCTGTGGCCACAAGCACAATCTGCCCAGAATACTGTGCGGTGACAGACTGCAGGTAGGGGACCGCACCCATGGTCTGCGGGCGGAGATGAGGATGCAAAACCGCATGCCCTCCCATTCCGTCTGGCCCGTGAAACGCTTCAGCTGATGCCTCCCACTGTCCTACAAGAGGATGGGAAGCGCCCTGAAACACCGGCGCTTCCCTGGCAGCCATTTCCACGATAGCCAAAGTATTGCGGGTGGTGGTGGCAATATCGCCGTTCCCAAAGCAAGTCGTCACCCCCAGCACATCCAGCCGGTCGGATGCCAGGGCGTAGAGCAGGGCCAGCGCGTCGTCAATACCCGTGTCCACATCCATAACCACCGGGACTTTACTCATTATCGTCGCCTCGTTCCGCTGTCTGAAGATAACTCATTGTATCATCCCCATAAGGCTCCCCGGAACCACCTGTCAGGGATACTGTTTGTCCCGCACCACCACAGCTAGGGCGCGGGCCAGGTCGTTCACCGCATAGCGTTCCTGGGCTAGAGTATTGTATTGTCCCCCCACCTCAATGAGAATATCGCCAGGCGCCAGCTGCTGATTGTAGCGGTAAGGCACCATATCAATGCCGTCCCCTTCCAGAATGCCTGGAGCAATCGCCGCCAGGTGGTGCGCCACATGGATGGCCAGCTCCAGATTTTGATGCCAGTACGGATTGGGGAGCAATTTGTTGCTGCCCACAATTAAAAGAATGCGGGCCGTGGATACCCCGTGCACCCGGGTCGTTGTCTCGTCCAGCGGTTTTTCGCTGCGGTGGATGTCCAGGAGAATGTGCACGCTGGGGTACCAGCGCAAGAGACGCCTGGCCGTATGGTACGATTCATTGTAGCTGGGCAGCAGGCCTTGTGACATGTTGTCGACCCGGGACTGCACCACAGGCACGCCGTCGGTGTGCAAATCTTGGGCCAGCCACCACCCCACCTGCACAACGGTTTGCGACCAGTCGGTCGAGTAGGCCGTCGGTGAGTTCTTTGGCAGGGACGGCCAGAAAGACTCGTGGCTGTGCGTTTGATAGATGCCTACGATCGGTTTCGCCCCCAATTCAGCCCAGATTCTTTCGTGATCGCCGGGCAGTCCGGGCTGCACCGCGTCCTGCTCTTTGATCCTCGGCAAAACCTTGGGCTGGGACTTGGCAGGCACCACCACCGGGGTCTGTGCCAGCGCGGGAATTTCCATGCGCAAAATTCCGGTTAAACTCGTGAGTCGGACCCCGGAAATGTCGGCCAGAGCCGTCATAATAATGGCGCGCACCGGCCATGCTCTTTGCCGGGGTGCTGTGGACAGGCGGGACAGAGGCACACCGTCAGCGAGCCAGCTCAGAAAAGAGGATGAATCTCCCTGCCAGCCGTGCAGGCTCCGGTCCAGCCAGGACGAGGCTTGCCGGGGCACCCCAATTGTGCCCGTGACCGGCACGGCAGTTCCCGTGCGCGCCGGCACCTTGATAAACACCAAGGCCGCCATGCCGAGCACCAGCCCGTACAGGCCTAGACTTGTCCACGGGAACCGCTTGGGGAGGAATGGCCGGAACGGATCTTTATGGGGACTGCCCGCAAGAGGAAGGCCAGCCTTCCAGCGGTTCGAGCTCCGGGGCTTCCTGGCGGTTTTGGCCCGCCTTATCCAGATAATGGCCGGACGACGCCAGCGAGATGGCCGGTGCATGGCCTCCCTCCTTTCCTATACCCCATGTGTATGGTAAATGATGGAGAATATACCACTCTCCTCATTCCCTGTCTGTTCTGCCCTGTCCCATCGCCTGCCGTCTAAAAAATTGGCCAGAGCGCATAACATTTATCATTTCTCGCTTTACCCAGGAATGGGGCCATGCTATAATCAAACGTCAGGAGGTATAACCGTGGCTAATATTAAGTCTGCGAAAAAACGCATCAAGCAAACACAGGTGCGAACGCTCCGCAATAAGATCCGTAAAACGATGGTTCGCACGGCGGTGCGTCGGTTTGAGGATGCCTTGAACCGCAATGATATTGAAACAGCACAAACGGCACTTCGGTTTTGCTATGGGCGCCTGGATCGGGCCGCTCAAAAAGGGGCAATTCACCGCAACACCGCCGCCCGGAAGAAATCCCGGCTGACGCAGCGTTTGAATAAAACCCGATCAGTTTCAGCCTAATAGGAAAAACCCCGCCGGTTCGGGGTTTTTTTCTTCTTCATGACCGTCCCAGCAAGGCGAGGTAGCTGACCACCCAGGTTTCGGGATCGCCATACCCCGTTTTCAGTGCCCGGTCAATAAAAGCCGCACGCTCCAACAGTTTGGACAGGTCCTCTGGGGACCAGTATTGACTGTATTGCCAGAGCTTTTTGGCCGGAAATTCCTTCAGTCCTTCCTGGCCCGCAAAGTCTTGGAGGGACTGGCCTTGGCGGCGTGCCGCCAGTGCCCGGTTGAGCTGAATCAAGTGCCTGACGGCCACGATAAAAATCAGCAGGGGGGCTTTCCCCTCTTTCAATAGATCCTGCGCCTGTTTGAGCACCTGAGGCCCCTGCCTCTGCGCTAAGGGGTCAGTCAGCCGCCACAGCTGGGTATCATGGGGAAGCGGGGAGGAGAACTCCCCCACCGCCTGCTCATCCCAAGTCCGGGTAGGGTCATACAAGGCCATCTTGTCCAACTCATAAAGAATTTGCTGCTCCTCGTGGGTCAGCATCTCCCCCAGCATTTCCACCCCGTCCGGCGTGAGCCGCACCTGCCGCTTTTTGGCCTCCTGCCCCACAAACTTCCGGAACACCGCTGGAGCCAGCGGCTTCAAGTCAATTTGCCGGTGCGGGCCAAAAATTTTTGAGAGGGCGGCGGACCCCTTCTTATCCCAGATGATCAGCAGCGCCTCCGGGTCAGCATGGCTGAGGTATGACTGCAGGCTGTCTTCCCTTTTCGGCCAGGCTGCATCTTTCGCCACCACAATGCGGCGCTGGCTGAAAAATCCCGTAGTGCGCAGGGCCAGGTCCAGTTCTCCCCACTGCGCTACGGCCTCCAGCGTCACGTAGCCGTCCGCCCACCCCTCCCCCAAAAACCGCCGCCGCACGCCGTCCAGCCAGCGCTTGGCCCAAAACTGGCGCTCTCCCACCAGGTAATAGCCGGAGTCCAGCGTGCCCCGCTCCATGAGGGCCATTCCCTCCAGGATATCCACTAGCCGCCCCTTCTTCCCGTGAATAAACCCCATCCATAGTGGCCACATTGTACCAGAGAAGCAAAGGCCAGGAAAAGGCCGAGGAATTTTTGTAGGAGGAGCCCTGCCATGTGGCCATTTTCGACCCGCCAGCACACCGGGGATCCTGAGACATCCCAGCGGGAGACGCCTGTAATTCCCAACGCCCTGGATAAGGACCCTCAACACAACTCCCCGGCCGAGACGCTGATGGAGCAGATGGCCACCGCCCAGGAAACTCTGGAAGGCATTGCCGGGACCGACATCGGTCTTCTGCAAGACCTGATTACTGAAACCAAGACATTCAGCAAAGAGTTGGACACATTAAGCCGCACAGTCCGCCAGAACGGCAACACGACGCAGTCCCTGGACATCTACAACGGCAGTGTGGATGACGCCTACAACTTCCTCAAAAACACGGTGGGCCAGTCCCCTGACATCAATATCCGCCGCTTCTTCCTGGGACGGATCCGGCGCATACCGGCCGTGCTCATATTCAATGACGGTCTGGCGGACAACCAGATGATCGACCAGGACATCATTGTCCTCATGCAGCGCTATGAGGACGCGGAATCGCTGACCACCCAAGGACCCGCGATCCACCAATATGTCCATGACTCCATTATCTCCGTGGGACATGCCACAGCCGAGAACAAATGGTCCAAACTGCTGCCAAAAATGCTGGGGGGCAACACTCTGGTCTTCATCCAAGGGGCCAGCTCGGTATTGGTTCTGGACACGGTCAAATATCCGGCCAGGGCCATTGAGCGCCCGGGCACCGAGCGTGCGGTCAAGGGTCCCCAGGAGTCCTTCAACGAGGTCGTGCTGACCCAGATGAACCTGGTGCGGCGGCGCATCAAGAGTCCCCAACTCCATTTTGACAAGATCACCATAGGGACTCTGACCCACACCATGGTCATCGTGGCGCACATCGAAGGGGTGACCAATCCCGAACTGGTCATGGCCGTCAAGCGCCGCCTGCGGGCTGCGAAAATTGACGGATTGCAGTATTCCAACACACTGGGGGTCTTCTTGTCCACGCACCCCATGTCGCTTTTCCCGCAGGTGCGGTCCAGCGAGAGAGTGGACTTGGTCGTCCGCGATCTCTTGCAGGGCAAGGTGGGGATTTTAGTGGACAACACACCATTCGCGTTGACCGTGCCCTCCACCTTCATGGACTTTTATCAGACCACGGATGATTATACTGTCAGCTTCTGGACTGCCAGCCTAGAACGGCTCGTCCGCCTGTTCGGCCTGTTTGTTGGTCTCCTGCTTCCTCCCTTATACGTGGCGTTTGTGTCGGTTGATCCCAACTTGCTGCCCCTCAAGCTGATTATGAGCATTGCCGGCTCACGGGTGGACATCCCCTTCCCGCCGCTTTTGGAAGTCGTGATCATGTGGGTCATCATTGAAGTGCTGAGAGAAGCGGCGATCCGCCTCCCCAAAGCTCTTTCCACGACCCTCGGGACAGTCGGGGCCATCGTGGTAGGCACCGCTATTGTCAAAGCCGGCCTCGTGGACAGCCTCATGATCATTATTATCACCCTGACCGCTCTCGGGCTCTTTACCTCGCCCGTCTATGAAATGGCGACCCCGTGGCGGATTCTCTTCTGGGTGCTGGTCTTTGCCTCGTATATTCTCGGCTTATACGGCATCGTTTTGGTCATTCTGATGATTTTAACCCATCTCGCTATGCTGGAAAACTTTGGCGTTGCCTATCTGTCTCCCTTCGGACCCATGCGTATGCGGGATTTGAAAGACACCTGGCTAAAATTTCCCGAAGCCAGTTTTACCAAACGGCCCACCTATCTGCGCACTGTGCATCCGCGCAAATGGTCAAAAAACTTTTCCCAACCCATGAAGAGCCCCCAACTCTACAGCGCACAGCAAGAGAGGTTAGATGATGACTAATGTCATGCGCCCTGTGATCCGGATTTTAGCGATGATCGTCCTGCTGCTCAGCCTGTCGGGCTGCTGGGACAACCGCCCTGTGGATGAACGGACTCTGATCTTTACACTGGGACTCGAAAATGGGCCGAAAGCCCACCCCCTGAAGATAATTTTTCAGTTTCCCACACCGACTGCCCTGATTGACTATTCAGCGCATAAGGCACTGTCCAAAACCAGTCCCGTCGCCGACGTCTCAGGAGTCGGCCGCAGCGTCGCCCAATGTTTCACCCAGGCACAGTCAAAAATCCCGCGGGACCTGTATCTGGGGCAAATTCAGCTTGTAGAAGTCGCCAGCGATCTGAAACCTGCGCTCTTCAGACAGGCCTTGTTGGCGCACACCCGCATCGGCACCATGGACATGACCCCTTTTATCTTTGTCACCGGCCAGCCTCTAAACACCGTTATGCGGGCTAAAACAGACCAGGCTCAGTTCCCAACTCTGTATTATTCAGGGCTGTTCAGCTGCGCCCATTGCCAGACCGACAACTTGGGTCTAAAACTGTGGCAGTTTGCCGCAGACGCCGAGACTCCCGGAGTAGATCCCCGCCTGCCTTATGTGACGATCGATTCTACCAACCAGCAAATCGAGATCAACCGCATCGCCCTGTATCGCCATTTCCGGATTGTCAGTGTGCTGTCCCCGGCCCAGACCGAAGACTTTGGGCTCTTAAGGGGCCTGAGCAATAAGGGGACTCTGTTCATTCCGCAAGACCAGGTCAGTCTGCGCTCCATCCATGGTCATGTCCGCCTGCACACGGCCGTTGTGAAAGGGGCCGTGCAGGCGACGTTCCGGATCACCTTAACCAGCACCCTGGCCAATGTGGGAACAGTAACGGAAACCCCTGCTGAAAATTCGGCGATTGCGGCCAAAGCGTCGGTCATTTTAGCCCAGAGATGTCTGGAGCTCCTCAAATTCACCCAAGCCAAAGATGTGGATCCTTTGGGGGTCGGACGCATGCTGGACTGGCAGCATCCCAATACCTACTTGAAATTCCCCCACTGGCATCAGGAATATCCCAAAGTCGCCATGATTGTCCATGTCCATCTGCGCGTCTACAAGCTGGGCAATACCAAATAATCGGGAGGAGGTCTTTATGAATAACAAAAACTACAGGCTGCCCCGCATTTCGGGACTGCAGTTCGGCACCATGGTCACCGCGGGCTATATGGCCATGGGTGTCTTTTACTTTCCGCGCGAACTCGTCACCTCAGCTGGGCGGGACGGCATCTGGGGCCTGTGGCTGGACGGACTGGTAACATTTGCACTAATGGGGCTCAGCTTTACAATGAGCCGCATGGTGCCGAATGAGACTTTCGGCCAGTTCTCCTCCCAACTCCTATCCAAACCCGTCGGGATCGTTTTTGGCCTGATGACC
>JAKAAS010000392.1 GCA_021802225.1 Bacillota bacterium | reverse complement strand
TGCAGATCATGTCCGTTCCCCATGTCTACTAATGGCAATTTTTACGTCGTGGCCTGGGATCTGCTGGACGCGCTCAAATTTCCGCGCACGAATACCAATGTGAACCTGCTCGTGGCGTGGGCGTATTGCGAACTGAAGACCGGCAGCGGGAATCCCTGGATGTGGAATAACCCCCTGTCTACCACGGAACCGGGATACGGTGGGACGCCGCAGAATAACGCGGGAGTCATGAGCTATCCGACCCAATCCGCGGGCATTGCGGCGACCGTGGCGACCTTGACGAACGGCGACTATGGGCAGATTGTCGATGCGCTGAGGACGAGCAATAGCACGGAATTTTTTGCGGCGACAGGACAGATGGCGACATGGGGAACGGACATGATCTGCATTCGAGATAAATACGATCGCCTGCCGACCCCGCCGCAACAAACTATGACGACCCCGGTCCCCACCAGCGCCGACAATGGGATCGCGGTTGCGATGGCCGCCACGGGCACGGCGCCGCCGGCCCCGCGCCACGTTCCATGGCTAGGCTGGGGGCTGGTCGGCGTGAGTCTACTGGCCGCCGGGTCAACCGTGGCGGTGATCGAGACGGACACCCACTGGACCGATATTATTCGATGGCTGCACAGCTAAGCTAAGAAGGAGGCTGCACTGATGGATCCCACCAAAGAAACGATCGACATCACGATTCGGATCCCCTGGTCCATGTGGGCGCGCATGAAGAGTGAGGCCGAGCATATGGACATTGATCCCGCGACCTGGTTCGTCGCTCAAGTGGCGCGGGCTGACAGGCTGGCTTCGCATATGGACGCGGAATACGCGGCCATCGGACGCGAAAGGGCGCGGATCGCGGATCTGGCCGGGCGAACGAAAAAAGTTTTTGGAGATTGGAAGGACTTTCTAGCTGAGATGTCGTAATATGAAGACGAGCCGCAAACCAAAAACAGGCCCGCAGCACGGGGCCCGTTTAAGGGACTCTGCACCAGTTAGCGCTGGTGGACGGACTGTCACGCACCGCTTACAAGCGCGTGACGCTAAGAAAATAATATCACCCGTTCCGGTGCAATGCAACCGAATGCAACCGAATGCATGAGCGGATGAGAAAATTTCTAGGAAATCCTTCCACCTCCAAAATGGAGGTATTTTTTATGGCCACAGCACCCCAGACAACAATTGACGAATTATGGCCACAAGTCGGGCCTAACCAATGGGGATCCGCCACGGTGATGGTGTCTCATGGCCGGGGGCTGACTCCAGAGCAGGCCGCGCAGCCAGTCGCGGAAGTCTCGGAGGCAGTTAAGTCCCTGGCGGCATTGCCCCGCAGCTTCTATTTGGATGAAGCGTACTTGACGCCGTTTCTCGAACTGGACCTGAACCGGAAAGGCGGGTTCACGGCCCGCCGCCAGCTGACCGAGGCGATGGCCAACAAGGTAGAGGCATCGGTCGGCAGTTTGCACCCCGAGGTCGTCGAAAAACTGCATCAATGTCACGATGGCGGGACCATCCATATTTTTGAGAACCATCGCAGCTATGAGGTGTTTCGCTGCCGGCAATCTCGACTATGCCCCTTCTGTGCCCGCGAACAGTCCGCGAAGTTACAACACAAATACAAAGAGGTGATTGTGCAGGCGGCGGACGACTACCGTCTCCAGTTCGGCACGTTCACCGTGCCCAATGTCCCGATGGGAATGTACGCCGAGGCCGTGGCGATGCTTTGGGAGGCGTGGGGGAAGTTGCGGCGCCGGGTGTCGATGGCGGCCATTAAAGGCGCTCTAATTACGATTGAAACGACGTGGAACATGATTACACGAATGTTTCACCCGCATATGCACGTTATTGTCGCCGTGCCCTCGAAGTTTGATGAGGATTTTGACTACGGTCCCATCCAGCAGGACTGGCAGGAACTCACGGGCGGGGTTGACGTGAACTGGCAGAAAATCACCGACCGCCCGGCAGCGGAAAAAGGGAAGGTTGCAGGGGCGGTCTCGGAGCTATTGAAATACCTGGCGAAGTTTCAGCAGAAAAGCACGGACGGCGAATTGACCGGCGATGAGAAGGTTGTGCATGGCGGCGGCATTTTGGACATGCCCGATGAGGCGTT
The DNA here is from genome assembly GCA_021802225.1 of Bacillota bacterium. The sequence goes on along the minus strand of JAKAAS010000392.1, from coordinate 1,188 downwards.
TGCTGAATGGTTTCAGACGCACCGGCGCGGGGCCTTCTCCCGGCGCGTGCGCAGCTATGGGATCTTTTACGGAGTATCAGGCGAGGACGAAGCGCCGGAGGACGAGGCCGCCAAAGAAGAAGAACGGCAGCAGCCGTTAGCGTCTTTTGGATTTACGAGCGGCGACGGTGACGATCGCAGCTGGAAGTCGGGGGCCTCCGTTTTTTTAATACGTCCGCCTAAGTCGACAGAAGCCCAGGACAATGATGAGCCCCTAGCTGCCAGTTTGCCGGAAATTTTAGGGGCGATAGCCCGGACCGCGAGTAAAAGCATTCGCATTCAACAAAAAGTGTGGGGATTATTCAAAGAAAATTACCTCGCAGCCTTCTCGGAAATTATGGGGGAGGCAATATTACGGGACCAGTCCGCCTAAAAGGAGGTATCACCATGTTGAACCGCATTATTCTCATTGGCCGTCTCACCCGAGACCCGGAATTGCGCTATACGCCCCAAGCTGTGCCGGTGGCCTCGTTTTCTCTGGCGGTAGACCGCCCCTTCGCCAACCAGCAGGGTCAGCGGGAAGCGGACTTCATTGACTGTGTGGCGTGGCGCAAGCTGGGCGAGACCGTGGGCAACCACCTGACGAAAGGCCGTCTAGTGGCCGTGGAAGGGCGCTTGCAGATCCGCAGCTACGAAACCCAAGACGGATCGAAGCGCAAAGTCGCGGAAGTTATTTGCGATTCCGTGCGATTCCTCGACCGACCGCGCCAGGACGCCGGGCCGGGGGCAGAAGCACCCAGTAGCGAAGACGTTCCCGGAGAGTTTCCTTTTCCCGATGATGCGGTGCCATTTAGCTAAAAGGGGGATGAGATTGATGAAAAAGCAGAAGGCATGGATGACGGTCGGAGCGGCGGCGAAATACTTAGGGATCGACGCGGAGACCACGCAGCGGCTGATCGACCACATAGGATTCCCAACGTATCAGCTGGGGGGGATAAGTGGCCCGGCGATCGTTTTGACGAAAGAATTGGACGAGTACCTGGCATCCGCAGGACTCATGGCCGCCGACCAGGGTAAAGTCGTTCAGCTGCACCAGTAGGCGTGTCACGCGGGTCCGTCACGCACCCGGTCCCCGCGCGTCACGCGTGGCACGCACCCGCGCGGGCGGGCGTAAGATTCAAGCCCTGCTTAAAAAACGCCCGTGACACG
>JAKAAS010000391.1 GCA_021802225.1 Bacillota bacterium | reverse complement strand
TGGAAGGCGTTACCCGCCAGACTGTGGTCGATGTGGCCGAGGACCTGGGCATTGGAGCCATCAGCCGCACTATCGACCGGTCCGAGCTCTATATTGCCGATGAGCTGTTTCTCGTCGGCACGGGAGTGCAAATTTCGCCCATTACACGGATTGACCACCGAGCGGTGGGAGACGGTAAGGTGGGGGACATCACACTCAAGATTCAGACGCGCTATAACCAGGCGGTGAGAGGTCTCATTAAGGAATACCATTCCTGGGTGACACTGGTGGACTAGGGGGGATCAGATATGACCGACGACCAAACACGGGAGATTCTGCGCCGCTACCACACCATTGCCGTGGTAGGGCTGTCTCCCAAGCCGGAACGCGCGAGCTACCAGGTGGCGCAGTACCTGCAGGACCACGGGTACCGGATCGTTCCGGTTTATCCCCGGGCCGGGAAGATTTTGGGCGAAACAGTTTATCCCCGGCTGGAGGATATCCCTTTCCCCATCGATATCGTCGATGTGTTTCGCAAGGCGGAAGATACGCCCGCAGTTGCTGAGAGCGCCGTGCGCATTGGGGCTAAGGTGCTCTGGCTGCAATTAGGAATTGCGAGTGAGGTGGCTCGGTCTATTGCTGAAACCGGCGGACTGAGCGTGATTGAGGACCGCTGCATGAAAATCGAACATGAACGGCTCTTGGTGTAAAGAGCCGGACACTGTTCAGTGGGCTGTCCCATGCGGGCAGCAAAATCCGAGAGGAGGAAGGCCTGGTTCCAGTCGGGAAGAGAGACCACCGCATGCGGGGCTCTGAAGTTGCATTCTCGTGCCCCGCGTAAGGGGTCCTGACTGGGTTCTGACCAGGCCGTTGACTATGATGGCAACTGACACAAGCCAATCCGCGCTAGCGCTGGCACAAGATATTCTGACTCGGTCCGAAGCAGCGCCGATTCATACCACGAGCGTGGACAGGCCGGGCGGCCAGACCTGGTGGCTGTCACCTCACCCCCTGTCACGTCAGCCAGGTGTGCTGAAAGTGGGCATTGACGGGCAGGGGAAAGACGCGCGCGCCGGATATCGGCTGGAGAAGGGGATGAGCACGGAGGCCCGGGCGTACAACATTCCAACAAGTTACGTGATGTATACGCCGTGGCCGCTGATGACTTTGGCCTCCGATGCGGAGTTTTTGGAGACGTTCAACTCCTTGATTCCCACGGTTCCCCTTCACATCTGGCTGCAGGTGACCAATGGCCTCGTACCGGGGTTTAATCCGTTTACCACACCCTTCCGCCACCAGTTTCACTGGACGGTGAAGGAGCACGGACAACTGGAATTGGCCGAGGCCGTCTACGACATTGGGGTGATCGGGGATGTCAAGAAATCCACATCGGTGCCGGAAGCGATAAAGTACCTTGAAAAGCTGCCAGAATGGCGCTGGTATTGGGTTTCCCTGTTTTTTGGCGTGCAGGGCCGGGATATTACAGAGGACAACCTGCAGAAACTGCTTCCGCCATTTTTACGTTGGTGGCAGTAACCCTGACACAATCTACCTGTCGAACCGAAGGGCCAGCGGCGGTATACTATGTTTATGGATCCTGCAGGATCTGTGGGATTTTGTCGTGGCGCCGGAGTTCGGAAGTCGCCCTCGGTTAGGTAAGGAGGATGTGTTGCAATCGCTTTTCTATGCCAAGTCGCACCGCAGAACTGAATTTTACCCAGTGTTGCGGCCTCAATGGTGGATGTTGCTGCCCATTGAGGCCGTGGCGTTTTTGGCGCGTTTTATTGGCCTAGGCAGTTACCACGGGCTGATCTACGATGAATATTACTATGTCACCGCGGCTGATGTCCTTCTGCACCGCAGCCCGCCGGTTCTCGTCAAGCATCTCGTGTTTGGTATTGACCCCAACTTGCTGTCAGCGCCGCCATTCGCTAAGGAGGTCATCGCGGCCTCAATCTGGCTGTTCGGAAACAATCCCTGGGCGTGGCGCCTGCCTGGCGCCCTGCTGGGCTCTTTAGTGCCCGTCGCCATGTATTTTTTTGCCCAGGCGATATTTTCGAACCGGTGGGTGTCACTGCTCGCGGCGCTGTTGGCGGCAGTGGATGGACTGATGGTCAGCACCAGCCGCCTGGCGTTGCTGGACTCGATTGCTTTTCCCTTTGTTGTGGGAAATTTACTGTGGCTGTGGATTCTTTGGGGCCGGTTGCGGGAAGGGCAGAAGATTCCCGGCAAGATGCTGTGGGGATTCGGGGTAAGCCTCGGTTTGGGGTTGTCAGCGAAGTGGATAGGGGCGCAGACTATCCTCATGGCGTGGCTCATATTGGGTTGGTCATGGCCCCATGTCCGCCGCTCCCGGTCCCGGTGGCTGCTGGTGGGCTCCGTGACCGTCATCCCCTTGGTGACATACTTCCTGACCTACGCCTACGCCTTTGCGAGCGGATTTCACCAGTCGTGGCTTCCCCGCAATGTCTTTTTAGCCTGGGGCAAACTGCAGTGGCTCATTTTGAAGAACATGTGGACGCTGACATTCTATCATCCATGGACAGCCAATGCCTGGACGTGGCTGGGATTGCCCCGCCCCACCGCATACCTGTGGATTGTTCACGCCCACTCGACCATGCGCATGCTGGCATTTTCCAATCCCCTTCTCATCTGGCTGGGACTTTTGGGCCTCGTGTCCATGGCGGCGGCGGATGTGACTGCGCGCCGCCTGCGTCCAGCCACACTGTTCTTTGCCGTATGGCTCGTGGTGTTTTACGGCACCTGGCTTTTGACACCCCGTTCTAAATTCAACTACTATTTCCTGTCAATGATGCCCATGCTGATCATGGCCTTCTCTTACAGTGCGGTGACTCTCGTGCAGGGCCGCAAGTTTTGGGAGCGGTTGTCCGGGATCATCGCCATGGCGGCGGTTGCGGTTTCGACAGCTTACCTGTTTCCGCTCTGGGTCGGCATGCCCATGCCCAACGGATTTTACCACAGCGTTTTTTGGTCATCGACATGGAATGCCAAGCCCAAGCCCACAGCGTCGCGCATTACGCATGTCAGCCCTCTGGCCACCGCGGGGCCGCTGAATTTGACCCAGCCCCGTCCAACGGGGTGGTCGGCGTTTGAAGACGGCGGGAGTCACGACACGGCCTTTGCATGGCCCGCCTCGCAGCCTTTAAAAGCGGGCTACGTGCTGCATCTCAAGGGTGCGGTCGCTGACCAGCCGGCCATTGCGGGAAATGACGCCTATGTGGGAACTAATGGCGATACTCTGGTAGCGTGGAGTCTCTCCACGGGGAAGGTTCTGTGGACGGATGCCGTGCCGAATATGGTTATGACCACGCCG
>JAKAAS010000390.1 GCA_021802225.1 Bacillota bacterium | reverse complement strand
CCATCCGAGCAGGACGCCAATCAACAGCAGGGGCGTGGCGATGTGGGCGGAAATCTGGTTCCAGTTGGCAAAGGACAAACTGTGCAGCACCATGACTGAGCGGGTGAAGGTATGGACCACATGGCGAAAGCTCGGCAAACTTGACCATTCCAGAGCCACCTCGAAGGCAAGAATCCCTATCCAGCTGACCCAGCGTAGCATCCACCCGGACCACAGGTCGCCTAGCGCCAGCCACAGGGGGGACAGGCCTAGAATGAGGGCGTAATGAAATCCGCCACCGTGGGTATACGGCCAAAAAATAGCGCTCATCCACAATCCCCGCAGAACGATTTGCCGCTTGTCCATTCGAACCCTCCTTGCGCTTTCTGACCTTACTGGCCCAGATAATCCGGGCCGCCGGGCGTGCTCTCATACAGTCCATGCTCCAAATAAAAAGGCAGGTCTTCCAGAGATGCGAGCTCGCCGCCTATGTACAGTACGGGATCCTCTTTGGCTCTGGCAGGGTGGGTGCCTGCCGCGGTAATCCAGATGGGGATCGCGTCTGTGGGGATATATGACATGGATGATTCAGCCCCGTGCGGCCACGATGCGGGCAGGCCCGCCAGGTAATCTCTAAGCTGCGTGTAGTGCTGCTGTCCAGTGCCGACGCCAAGCCTCCCGTCGCCGTCTCCCACCCAGAGCAGTCCGACAGCCTGAGACTGGCGCGCGGCTAAATCGAGCAGTGATGCGGCTATCTCAATGGCTAGTTCCCATTGCTCTGGGGAATCAAACGCGGCCATCGCGTCCAGAATAATCCGGATGCGAGGCTGTGTCAGAGGCTCAAATTGCTTGACTTTGAACTGTCCCGTGCGTGCAGAAGTTCTCCAGTGAATCTGGGCCAGACGGTCGCCTGCAATGTAATCGCGTATGCCGAACAAGAGGCTGGAATCTTCAGAAAGGCGCCGGGGTGTTTCGGACGTGCCTTCCCACTCATGAAAGAGAGTCCCGAAGTTGTGGAGAGCAACGGTTTTGGGCCAGACCATGAGAACAGTCGCAGGCGTGTCGGCTTTGAGTGACTTGGTCCACAGCCCGAAGATATCCCCTGTCGTGAGGACTGGGTGCCCCAGACTGTACACCCCGCGCTGCACATCGCACAGTTGGTAGCGCACCGTGGTGCGGCGCCGGGGCCACAAGGCCAGCACAAAGTGCGGGTCGCGGTCGGCTTTCAAATTGAGCGGCAGCGGGTCGCTGATGGACACCCAGGCCCACGGCCACCACGAGTGCTCAGCGATGTGCAGCTCCACGGTGACCGTGTTGCCGCCTGTGGTTTCGGACGGGTCTACCGTCCGTTTGACGGCCAGGCGGCGCAGAGGCACTAGCAGCTGAATGATAATCAGCAGGGCCAGAATTTTCATGGCATCCCAAAGATGGTAGGCTAAATATCCCCCTTGAAAATAGGCAAAGGACCATCCGGCCACACCGGTCCCCAGCGCCAGCAGGGACCGCCATACTATCTGCTTCATCGCTCGCGCCGCTCATGATCGGGAATCGATACCTGCTGCAGAACATCGAGCAGGATATCATGAGCCGCAGAAATCTGCTGGCGCCGATTCCCACCTTTAATGATAATTCGGTGAGCGACCACCTCCGTCAGCAGGACGCGGATGTCATCGGGAATTACGAAGTCGCGGCCGTGGACGAAAGCCCACGCTTGGGAGGCGCGCTGCAATGCGATGGTGGCGCGTGGACTCATGCCTAAATACACGCGGGGATGTTCGCGTGTCTTGATGGCTAGCTGCGCTATATACTGGCGCATGGACAAGGACACGTGGACAGCCGGGACTTGTTCCATCAACGCGACCAATTGCTCTTGTGACAGCACAGGGCTCAGTTGGCGCAAGGGATGGACGCGGGCCACGCGTTCGAGCATGGCTGTTTCTTCTTCCAAAGTCGGATAACCTAAGGTCAGGCGGAACAGAAACCGGTCGAGCTGGCTTTCGGGCAGCGGGAATGTGCCTTCGTACTCAATAGGATTCTGCGTGGCGAGGACCATGAAGGGCGGGGTGAGGATGTGGGCCACGCCATCGACCGTGACTTGGTTCTCTTCCATGACTTCCAGCAGGGCGCTCTGGGTTCGCGGAGATGTGCGGTTGATTTCGTCCGCCAGCAGAAGGTTGGAAAACACGGGTCCGGGCTGAAAGACGAATCCCCCCTGTGCTGGGTTGTAAATGCTGACGCCGGTGACGTCTGTAGGCAAAAGGTCTGGGGTAAATTGAATGCGGGCATAATGCAAATCCAAAGTTCCGGCGAGGGCTTTCGCCAAGGTGGTCTTGCCGACGCCCGGCACATCATCGAGCAGTACATGCCCTTGGGCAAGCAATGCGCAAATCAGTTTCACAATAACGGCGCGTTTGCCCACAATAACCCGTTCAATATTTTCGATTACGGCAACTAATTCCGGATGCAGTGTATCTGTGCTGGACACATCCTCTAAGCGTCCGGGTGACTGTTTCACGGGGCACTGCTCCTTCCTCTGGGCGTTCACACGGTGGTTGCTTCTGTTCTTTTCATGATACAGCACTTAGTTCCTGTCCGCTTGGAATAACGTGGTGAAAGGCCCTAAGGTTACGCAGTGGCGGATAGGGGACCTGAAGGGCCACCACACGCAGAAGTCTCGCCGCCTGAAGAGACCCTGATATTGGCGGAACTACGTCCATGGGGAAGCACAATGCAATAACGCGTCGGAATATTGGGGGGTTTATAAAGCGTACGGACTTGTGGTATAATACTTAAGCGCAGTGTTGAACCGGATCGCGCAAGATATGCTGGCGTAGCTCAATTGGCAGAGCAACTGATTTGTAATCAGTAGGTTAGAGGTTCAAGTCCTCCCGCCAGCTCCATCGGAAACTCTTACCCTGCTCTATTTATGCGATGCCTCCTGAAACAAGCCTCCAGGCCCACATTCGACCCACACTTTGCGTGAATCCCCAGCACGGCCACCGACTTTGGTAAACTGATCCCAAGCAAGCGGGGAGAGCAGGTGCCTATCGTTCAAACAACACCCCGTTGTTGCAGAATGCCCAATCTCCCCAAAGAACCCGATGCGAAAGATCCGCGGAAACTGGACTCGGGACGATTCATCCGGGCGAAACTGGTGCCCGCACAAGCCCTTTTAGGGATGGCCCACAACGAATTCAGGTAATGATTTAGACATCAGCAAACATGTCAGGGTGTCTGGGTGTCAGGTGCATGGATCTTCGTCGCCGAGATGCTTGGGTGCGGGGCTGTGAAAATGTCTTTGAGCACAGATTCCGCCGGCTTTCCCCGCAAGGTGTA
>JAKAAS010000389.1 GCA_021802225.1 Bacillota bacterium | reverse complement strand
AGAAGGAGCCCATGTGGTCGTGGATCATCCGGGGGAGGCAGAGGCGGCGAACGAGGTGGTTCAGACGATCCAGGATAGCGGTGGTGCGGCATTGGCGATAGCGGCGGATGTTTCCATCACCGATGCGGTCCATAATCTATTTCGGATTACGGTCCAGGAATTTGGCACCATCGACATTTTGGTCAATAACGCCGGAATTTGTCCATTTGTCGAATGGTTTGATCTTACGGAAGACATCTGGGATCAGGAGCATCACATAAATCTCAAAGGAGCTTTCTTATGCTCGCAGGCGGCATCGCGCATTATGCGGGATCACAGGCATGGAGGCCGGATTATTAGTTTGAGTTCTATTTCTGCCTTGGTTGGCGGAAGTTTTCAAACAGCGTATACGCCGACCAAGGCCGGGATCCGATCGTTAATGCAATCCTTAGCTATTGTCCTTGGCCCCTATGGCATCACGTGTAATTCGATTCTCCCCGGGTCTATTTTAACCGACATCAATCGGGATCACTATCAGGATGCGCAGATATTGGCGCGCGATAGCCAGAGGATTCCTGTGGGAAGACTGGGCAATCCCACCGATATTGCGGGGGTGGCAGCATTTTTAGCATCGGAGGATGCGGATTACATCAATGGTGCAGATATTTTGGTTGACGGCGGGTTGTTTGTAAATTTGCAGTAGCAGGGAGGCACACCGATGCAACGACAGGAGATTGTTGCGGTGCGGGCATATATCGTGGCTCAAGGCGGCGGCGATTACCATGCCCAAGGTCCGCAGCATTGGATTGTCGGGGAAATCGCGACCCCGATGTCCCAATACCCAGAATTTCGCGCCACGAGAACCTCATGGGGAATTGATGTCTTGGGCACTTTGGTAGTAGAAGTCGAAACTCGGGATGGGACGCTCGGTTTTGGCGTGAGTACCGGGGGATTTCCTGCCGCATGGATTGTGGAGCAGCATTTGGCCCGGTTCGTGGTGGGAAAGACCCCCTGGGACGTAGAAGCAATTTGGGACCAAATGTATCGATCAACCCTGTTCTATGGGCGCAAGGGGCTGGTCTTAAATGCCATTTCTGCCGTCGATCTTGCACTCTGGGATGCTTTGGGGCGCATTCGCCAAGAACCGGTCTATGCCATGATTGGTGGAGCAGTGCGCGAGGCCCTAACATTTTACGCGACGGGACCCCGTCCGGATTTAGCCCAGCAGATGGGTTTCATTGGAGGCAAACTGCCATTGCCATTTGGACCAGCATCAGGAGAGCAGGGACTGCAGGAAAACGTGAAACGGTTTCAGACCATGCGGCAACGGGTCGGCGATGATTTTTGGCTGATGTACGATTGTTGGATGGCCCTTGATGTCCCCTATGCTATTGAGCTAGCCAATGCCCTGACACCGTATCACCCCAAGTGGATTGAGGAATGTTTTCCGCCCGATGATGTCTGGGCTTACCAAGCCTTGCGCCACGCGGTAGAGGGACGCATGTTGGTAAGCACCGGGGAACATGAGGCCACTCGATGGGGATTTCGCTGGCTTTTGGAATCAGGGGCAGCCGACTTTATTCAGCCAGATGTCACTTGGTGTGGCGGTCTGACGGAACTATTGAAAATCTCTGCATTGGCGGATGCACGCGGCGCTTGGGTCATTCCCCACGGTTCCAGCGTGTATAGCTATCATTTTGTCGTTAGTCGCATCAACAGTCCTTTTGCCGAGTTTCTCATGATGCACCCCGATGCCTCTCAGGTGGTACCTATGTTTTTTCCGCTTCTAGAAGGAGAACCCGTTCCTATTCGCGGCACCTTAACCCTCCCGGACCGCCCTGGTTTTGGGGTAGAATTGAATCGCGCGTTGTTACGGCGCGCCACTTGGGGTCAGGAGGGTTCCTATGAAAGATGAAGGCCGTGAACAGACTCTGCAACTTTTTGCCACTTGCCTCATTGATCTGTTTCGACCTCAAGCCGCCATTGCGGCAGTCGAAGTCATGGAACGACGCGGATCGACTGTAGAATTTCCTGCGGCACAAACCTGCTGCGGCCAGTTTAGCTACAACGCGGGATATCACCGGGAAGCTGCCGATTTGGCACGCCACTGGATCGCGGTGTTTGAAGCGGCATTAAACAACGACTCTCACGGGAGAATCGTTGCCTTATCGGGATCTTGCGCTGCTATGATTATTAAAGAATATCCCTTGCTTTTGTATCGCGATGCACTGGACCGCGGAGATTCGGCTGTGGAGGCCAAAAGATGGCAAGAGCGCGCCGAGCGTGTGGGAGAGCAGGTGATTGAATTTACCGAGTGGCTGGCGCAAGAAAAGGCAGCCAATTTGCCGGCTTCCCTGGGTATTGGGGTCGTTTACCACAACGGATGCCACATGCGCCGCATGTTGGGGATAACCACTGGACCGGAAACGGTTTTGCAAGATTATGGGTTCTCGGTAGTGCCGATCGAAGATGCGGATCAATGCTGCGGATTTGGCGGGACCTATAGTATGACAGAATGGCGAGTTTCAACGGCGGTCGCGGACCAAAAATTGCAGGCGCTAGGCAAAGCACGGGAAATGGGAGCTCAATACTTGACCAGTGCGGATTTTGGCTGTCTGGCTCACCTGGGCGGGCGATTGTCCCGGCGTCGGGATCCCTTCCCGGTGGTTTACATTGCGGAATTGATTGCATTGACGGATCGGGGCCAGTTGACGGTGGAAGAGCTTCAGCAAATGGCTCATCAAAAGGAGAAAAGCTAGCATGGCTGGACAGTTGCCGATTGATTCGAGACCTTGGCCCGTGCGGCGTGATCAGGCACTTCAAGACAAAACCATGCAACAGACGATTCAATTTGTCACTCGGCGTGTGGCCAACGCCAAAGTGGCGGCTTACACCGCCTATCCCGAGGGAGAGCGCCTGCGTCAGCGTGCTGTTGGTGTCAAACGGCGAAGTGTCGAGAATATGGAGGAACACCTCGCTGTATTTGCGCAACAGGTTGAGGCTCATGGTGGTCAAGTACACCGTGCAAAGACGGCGGCGGATGCCATTCGCACCGTATTAGAGGTAGCTAAGAACCATGGTGTGCAACGCGTGATTAAAACGAAATCCATGGTGACCGAGGAACTGGAATTAAATCGGGCCTTTGAAAGTGTAGGAATTGCCGTGCGTGAAACCGATCTGGGGGAATATATCATACAGTTGGCCCACGAAAAGCCTTCGCATATCCTGGCGCCAGCCGCTCATAAAAATCGTGCCCAGATAGAAGCATTGTTTGATCAAGACGCGGCGGCCTATCACACTGAGCCACCAGCCTCCGATGACATTTTGGCGCTAACCCA
>JAKAAS010000388.1 GCA_021802225.1 Bacillota bacterium | reverse complement strand
TTCCATCCAGCCTCCAAAATCTCGACATCTCGCAATGACCAGGTTCACGGTGTCAAAATGTCTTTTTCACGATGGTCAGCCAACGTATCCAAATCTTTGATGAACCGGTCGGTAAGTTTTTGCACATCCCCTTGTCCCCGGTGCTCATCATCTTCCGTAATGGTATGGTCCCTTTGCTCGTCTTTTAGCGTTTCCAGAGCATCACGGCGAATATTGCGGATCGCCACCTTCTCTTCTTCAAGGCGCCGCCTGAGCTGCTTGACTAGATCCTTGCGCCGCTCTTCCGTCAGAGCGGGAACATTGACCCGGAGCATCGCGCCATCTGCCCGCACCGATACCCCGATGTCCGCCTTCACAATAGCCTTTTCAATCAAGGACAAGGTGCCGGGGTCGAACGGCTGCACTATCAGCATGCGCGGCTCCGGCACCGAAATGGCGGCGATGTGCTGGACGGGGGTCATAGCCCCGTAATAGTCGACCAGGATTTTTTCCAAAAGGCCGGGATGGGCGCGCCCCGCGCGCATTGACGATAAATCGCGCTCAAAAGACTCCACCGTCTTCGTCATTTTACTCTCTGTGTCGGATAAAATGTCCTTAACCACGATGTTCGCTCCTTACAAAGGTTCCAATCGGCTCGCCTAATACGACCTTGCGTATATTTCCATACTGGTTCATGTCAAAAACGACAATCGGAATATCATTGTCCATGCACAGTGACGTTGCCGTCGCATCCATCACCCGCAAGTTTTCTTTGAGAATATCCAGATACCCAATTTCATCCAATTTCTTGGCATGGGGATTCGTGCGCGGATCGGCATCGTAAACCCCAGACTCTTTCGTCGCTTTCAGCATCACATCGGCCTCAATTTCGGCGGCCCGGAGAGCGGCTGTGGTGTCGGTGGAAAAGTAAGGATTGCCGTTCCCTGCGGCAAAGATGACCACACGGTCTTTATCCAAGTGATTAATGGCGCGCCGCCGGATATATGGTTCCGCAACTTCTTTCATTTCAATGGCGGTCTGCACCCGCACCGGCACTCCGTGCTTTTCCAGCGCATCCATGAGTGCCAGGGCGTTGATCACAGTAGCCAGCATCCCCATGTAGTCAGCCGTCGCCCGGTCCATTCCCTTGGACGAGCCGGAGAGACCCCGCCAGATGTTGCCCCCGCCGACAACCACCGCAGTCTGCACACCTAAACTTAACACGTCCTTGATCTGACGGGCAATACTGTCTACGACCACGGGGTCAATTCCGTACCCAGCGGTCCCAGCCAATGCCTCGCCAGACAGTTTGAGAACAATGCGATGATATTTGGGCAGTTCGGCCATTGCAGTTCCTCCATTGAACCAAGATAAGAGGGGCGATAATATGCCCCTCTCCACTCATCCAGCTAAACCGGCGCTTCAGGTAGTTCCTCGCCCCGTTCATAACGCACGAAGCGGCGGACAACGATGTGCTCCCCCAGCCGGGCGATATGCTCTTTCAGCAATTGGTCAATAGTCACGTCGGGGTTCTTCACATAAGGCTGATCCAACAAGCAGATCTCCTTATAAAATTTATCCAGACGCCCCTCGACCATCTTTTCCACGATGGCGGCGGGCTTCCCTTCATTCTGAGCTTGAGCCATCAGCACATGCCGCTCGTGCTCCATGTCTTCGCTGGACACCTGCGCACGACTCACAAACCGGGGATTGGCGGCTGCAATGTGCATCGCGATATCATGCGCCAGATTATGAAAATCCGCGGTGTTCGCCACAAAGTCTGTCTCGCAATTGATTTCCAGCATCACGCCGATGCGCCCTTGAAGGTGAATGTAACTCTCAATCAATCCCTCATTGGCATCCCGGCCCGCTTTCTTCGCGGCCTGCGCCAGGCCACGCTCACGTAGAATATCAACCGCCCGGGCGAAGTCGCCTTCAGCTTGTTCTAGGGCTTTCTTGCACTCCATCATGCCAGCGCCCGTCTTCTCTCGCAGCTTCTTTACCTCACTTGCGGGTATCACAGAGTATCCTCCTCGTAATGAGAGCGACCTTGCGGTCGCCCTCTGGTACCATTGAATTGGCAAAAACTACTGGGCTTCGGCAGTCTCTTCTTCAGTCACCCCGCCTTGGCGTCCCTCAATCAAAGCGTCAGCCATCTTGGCTGTCAATAGCCTCACTGCCCGGATTGCGTCATCATTGCCCGGAATTATATAATCAATTTCGTCCGGATCGCAGTTGGTGTCCACAATGCCGACAATGGGAATTCCCAGTTTGCGCGCCTCAGTTACGGCAATATGCTCCTTGCGGGGATCCACCACGTAAACGGCTGCTGGCAGTTGGGTCATCCCTTCGATGCCCCCCAAATACTTTTCGAGCTTTTCCTTTTGCCGCGTCAGCATGCTGACTTCTTTTTTCGGCAACCGGTCCCACTGGCCCGAGGTCTCCTGCTCCTTCAATTCTGCCAGCCGCTTGACGCGCTTCTTGATGGTGTCGAAGTTTGTCAACATCCCACCAAGCCACCGCTGGTTGACATAAAAATCTCCGGAACGCTGAGCCTCTTCCGCGACGGCTTCCTGCGCCTGCTTCTTCGTGCCAATAAACAGCATGCGGCCGCCGCTTGCGCCGACTTGTCGAACAAAATTGTAGGCATCATCGACTTTGCGGACGGTCTTCTGCAAGTCGATAATGTAGATGCCGTTTCGTTCGGTAAAAATGTAGGGTTTCATCTTAGGGTTCCAGCGCCGAGTCTGATGCCCGAAATGGACACCCGCTTCAAGCAATTGTTTCATCGAAATAACAGCCATATTCAATGCCTCCTGGTTTATCCTCCGCCGCCCCGTCACTTCCAGTCACACCAGGGGAAAGGACAGCGTGTGTGGTAAAAAATCCTAGCGAATTATAGCATAATGGCCGTAAACCTACAAGGTTAGGGAATGGAGACCGTGACGGGAATAGCGAGAGGGCCCAAGCGCTCAGTCAACCGCACCTGCTGGGGGTGGGCCAGCAAAGTCTTCGCCAGCGGTTCGGCAAGCGCGCGGTGGCCATCACCGCGCTCCAAATAGGTCCCCACCGCCTGGGTCATTTCCCGCAGGAGACGCTCGCGCAGACGGCGTTCGTTGCGGCGGTCGATATCGAGATTAAGGCCGTCTACCTGAATATGCACGGTGCCGACGATCTTGTCCACCGATCCCACCAGTTCGGGCTGCATTTGGCGTTCTAGGGAGTCGCTAAGATGGGCCCACTGGCCCTGGCTCACCCCCGCCACTTCTTTGCTGACGACTTGGGTGACGACGGCAGCCGGCACCGCGATGTGGACTCCCCGGACGGCGAGCCAGCCC
>JAKAAS010000387.1 GCA_021802225.1 Bacillota bacterium | reverse complement strand
GATCATGAGAGCGATAGCGAAGTCTTCCCTATCTCAAGGAGTCATAGTTGGCAAGGCATCCGATGTGGAGGCAGGACGCAATAACATCCTTATGTTTGCTCCGCCGTTAGTTATCGAGGATTCCGAGATGAGACAGTTGGTCAATGTCGTGTGGGAGAGCATTGGGGAGACCATGCATAAGGAGGTAGCACACTCGTGATTATTGGAACTGTAAAAGAGATTAAACCTCAGGAACGGCGTGTTGGCCTGACACCTGTCGGGGTTCGAAGCTTAATTCGGGAAGGTCACAAAGTCTTAGTGGAAATGGGAGCAGGTGTTGGTAGCGGGTTTAGTGACGAAGAATATAGAAATGCAGGGGCTACCTTGGTATCTAGAAATAATGTGTATGAGCGCGCCGACTTGGTAGTGAAGGTAAAGGAACCACAGCCGGAGGAGTACCCATTGCTTCGCCCGGGTCAACTTTTGTTCACCTACTTACACTTAGCACCGGCGCGAGACCTGACAGTAGCTTTATTAAAACAGCATGTAACGGGGATTGCCTATGAAACGATTCGTGACGCGGGCGGTCGTCTTCCATTGTTAGCACCGATGAGTCAAATCGCAGGGAGGATGTCGGTCCAAATTGGAGCGCAATTCCTTGAGTGGTTTTATGGCGGACGGGGGGTACTGTTAGGAGGGATCCCAGGTGTACCAGCTTCCCACGTAGTGGTCTTAGGAGCTGGGGTTGTCGGCTCCCATGCCATTGATGTGGCCGTAGGAATGGGTGCGCGGGTGACGATATTTGATGTATCGCTAGATAAGCTCAGTAAAATGCAACAACAATATGGCAGTCGGGTTAACACCCTCGTGTCGACCCCGGAGCATATCGCTGATATTTTACCGGAGGTAGATTTGCTAGTCAGTGGCGTACTGGTGCCGGGTGCAAAGGCCCCGCGGCTTGTAACGGAGGCCATGATTCGCACGATGAAGCCGGGTTCCGTCGTGGTTGACGTAGCGATTGACCAGGGAGGAAGTATTGAAACTTGTGACCATATTACGACGCATGCTGATCCTGTCTACCTAAAATGGGATGTCGTCCACTATGCAGTAGCTAACATGCCTGGTGCCGTGCCCCGCACCTCAACGGTGGCGTTAACCAATGCGACTTTGCCATATATTTTGCGTATGGCGAAGATGTCACCAGCACAAATACTACAGGATCCAAATTTTGTGACGGGCGTGAATGTGTACGACGGCCAGCTGACCAATAGTGAGGTAGCGCAGGCCCTAGAAATTGAGTACGCACCACTGGGATAAAAACGCTGGGGAGGTTAATGTAGATCCATCTGCTTCTTCTTATAGTACGCCCGTTTGGGCGGATCTATGTAGCATAAACAATCGATACCACCTTAATAAGGAGGATGTCACTATGCCAAAGATGTCGGCAAGCGAAGCCGTTGCTGAAGTGTTGGTTCAAGAGCAAGTAACGCACGTTTCGGGAATTGTTGGATCAGCGTTTATGGATCTGCTGGACGTTCTACCTGCTGCAGGAATCTCATTTATCCCGGTGCGTCATGAACAAAGTGCTGCACATATGGAAGATGGCTTTAGCCGTGTTACGGGAAAAGCAGGGGTTGCCATTGGTCAAAACGGCCCTGGCATTACCAATATGGTAACCAGTGTCGCTGCTGCCAACATGGCCCATACGCCGCTAGTGATTATTTCGCCACGAGCCGGTTCGGCGACCTTGGGGTGGGATGGATTCCAAGAAGCGGATACCGCAGCAATTTTTGAACCTGTGACCAAGGCGGCTTTACGGGTCACACATCCTAAACGCATCGCTGAGGTTATGCGCACGGCATTTCGACGTGCTTACGCAGATCGAGGACCGGTGTTAGTCGATATTCCCCGAGATTATTTCTACGGTGAAATAGACGAAGAGATATTGCCTCCATCCAAATATCGAGTAGCTAACTATGGGGCTGGGGATGCTGCGGCCTTGCAAGCTGCAGTTGAACTGCTTCGTAAGGCTAAACGCCCCGTCATATTGGTCGGTCGGGGGGTAGTCGATAGTGATGCCATCCCAGTAGTCACGGACCTTGCGGAATATTTGACCGCTCCTGTCGTTACGTCGTATTTACACAATGACGCGTTTCCTGCAGGGCACCCACTGGCAACTGGCCCCATAGGGTATATGGGATCTAAGGCAGCCATGAAAATGTTAAGTCAGGCAGATGTGGTGTTAGCCCTCGGTACGCGACTTTCAGTATTCGGTACCTTACCACAATACGACTTTGATTATTTTCCACACCAAGCGGCTATCATTCAGGTAAATATCAATCCACGTCATATAGGTCAAGTTCACCCTATCGAATTGGGGATTATTGGGGACGCGAACGCAGCTGCCCAATCTATATTGGAAAGATTGCGTACAGCTCAGCCCCAACGTCCCGCCCACACGGCGCGATTAGCTGAAGTGGCAGCAGCCAAGAAAGCATGGATAGATGAAATAGAATCGGCCGCCATGGAGGACGGTCAACCTATTAACCCACGGCGCGCTTTACTTGAGCTAAGCCGAGTTCTTCCACAACATGCAATCGTGACCACAGACATCGGGAACGTTGCTTCGACTGCGAATAGTTATTTGTCTTTTCAGGAGGGAAGAAAATTTCTCGCCGCTCTCACCTTTGGAAATTGTGGGTTTGCCTACCCGGCCGCACTTGGTGCCCAATTAGGGCGACCAGACTGCCCGACATTAGCTATTATCGGGGATGGAGCTTGGGGCATGAGCTTGCATGAAGTCGCTACCGCCGTAGAGCAAAAGTTGCCCACTGTTGCTTGTGTCTTTACCAATCACGAGTGGGGTGCCGAAATGAAGAACCAAGTAGATTTTTATGACAATCGGTTTATTGGCACGCCAATTAAAACCCCGAATTTTGCGGAAGTTGCGCAATCGATGGGTGCTTATGGGATCCAGGTTACTCGTGCGGATGACGTTGCTGAAGCAATTCAGACTGCCTTAGCCAGCCATCGTCCTGCAGTAGTAGAGATTATGGTTGATGGCACGCAACTTGCACCGCCGTTCCGGCGGGATGCCTTGGCTAAGCCAGTACGCTATTTACCGAAATACGCGCATCTAGATCACCGTTACACGCATGTATAATTAATTACGAAGGTCGGTCACGTGACCGACCTTCGTATTCTTTTTATACAGCCTTGTGGAATAAATTGTAGCGCGCCCGTTAATTGGTAAACCAGGTTGCTTTTTGTTTCGATAGAATCTTTCTCCACACTAATCACGGCGTGGTGGCGGTCTGACACCATAGTTGCCCAGAAGACTTGCTTA
>JAKAAS010000386.1 GCA_021802225.1 Bacillota bacterium | reverse complement strand
CTGGCAGCCCATGGGCTTATCGTACGCCTTAAGCGCGCAGAGCGCGCCGGAAGGCTGGGCCCTATACCCCTATCAGGGGTATAGGGGACTGGCCTGGACCGCAAGCGGCGGCAGTGTCTGGACCTCCGCAACTCCGGTCGCGATGTCTGAGCGCGGCGGCATGGAGGTCGACCCCATTGGCCCATCTGCGGCCTGGACGATGATTGGAGCTTACGGCTTCCAACTCGATCCGATGGTCCGGGTGACGGCAAACGGCGGGAAAAGTTGGGGAGCGCCCTGGCCGGTCCCGGGCGCCATTCCGCCGCGAGCCATTCAGCCGTTAGCGGCGACTTCCGGCAGCAAAGCATGGGTTCTCGCCAATCACGCACTCATGGAGACCACCACAGGAGGAGCGCAGTGGACAAGCGTGTCCTCCACCGTTCCATGGCTCAAAAATGCCACCTTGTCCGCCCAAAATCCGTCGTCGCTGTGGGCTGCCGGAGAGGTTGCCGCACAACCTACAGCTTCGCTGTGGCACTTTACGGCAGGACACGGAGGGCAGTCGGTGCCGGTCCCCGTCCCCGCCGACTGGAAAGGGCACCGGGTCACTGTCGGCGCTCCCCAGTGGGCAGGGCCGCTACAGGGTGGAGTCGGCATCGTGCAAGAGGAGCATGGCCGCGAATCACTCGTCTGGGATACCACGCAAAATGGCGGACTCTCGTGGCAGACTTCCTCTCCGCCCGTGACGATCACGGGCAACCTCGCGGCGGCCGTCAGCATCCGTGGCAATACGGTCTATGCCCTGAGCCCGACCGCCGGCCGCACCCGGGTCGTCCAGTGGCGCCAGGGTCAGCGGCAGTGGAGTGCCTACGGCTCCCTCCTGCCGGAGGGGACAGACGTGGCGTTGGCAGTAGATTCGGCCGGCAGCCTGTGGGTCATGAGCAAGACCGGCTCTGTACCGCTCGTATGGACCAGCACCAATGGGGGCGCATCCTGGTCAAAGTCCGGACCCGTCTAAATGGGCACAACACGAAAGGAGGCCCCGCCAGCAGACATGGGACTGCCCCGACAGTGGTCCGAGCGGGTTCGGCTCTGTATCGGCGCCTTATGGATTATTTCCGGTCTCTTGATGTTCCAGCCGCTGATCCGCAGCCCGCTGTTTTTTACGGATGTGTTAGCTCCTGTAGCAGAGGCATGGCAGCCATTCGCCCTCCGCAGCCTCTTGCATGCCGGCAACTCCTGGTGGCTCATCTCACCTGGCATCTGGCCCCTAGCCATTGGAGCCGTGGAACTGGCCGGGGGCGCCGTGATTTGGTGGAATCCCAAACACGCTCCCCAGGTTTTCCGCAGCGCCGTTTACGGTTTGACAGCGTGGAGTCTTGTGGTCTGGGTAATGGGAGAAGGGTTTGGCAACTTGTTCAATGGCACGGGGAGTGTTCTGGACGGAACACCGGGAACGGCCCTGCTTTACGGGGCATGCACGGCCTTGCTGCTGATCCCCCCGCAGTCCTGGGCTGACGGCTCAGTAGCATACAGGGTCCGGCAAGCGGTAGCCTGGATGTGGATCATGATGGCAGGACTTCAAGCGCTGCCCGGGGCGGGGTTCTGGCAAGGCGCCCGGCTCGCTGAGCTTTTTGGCCTGGTGACGATGAATGGCTCAGAGCCCGCCTGGCTGCAGCGCATCATCAGCCAAAGCGTGATGGTCAGTTTCCATGATCCTGTCTTAGTCAACGCACTGCTCGTTCTGATCATGCTGGGGGTAGGCATCGCCTGGCTGGTAAACTGGCGCCACGCGCCGCTCGCCACACTGTTGTGGGTGCTGTGGCTGTGGGCCATCCCCCAGGCCTTTGGCGCCTTGTGGACGCATGTCGCGCCCACGCCCGGCATGATCGGCCCCTGGCTTGTGTTAATCGAACTGGCCCGGCGCCACCTCCCGGCATCTGCGCGTCTTAGCCCCGGAAAGGCCAGCGCTGCGGGCCAGACTCCCGGCACAAGAGCATGAAAGAGAAGTATAAAGGCGTGCGCCAAAACATCTGGGCGATTCTCTTTAAAGCCACTGCCATCGCCTCCCTCGCCCTGGGCTACGCCGTGGTCGTCTCGCACTGGATTACGCGGGACATTGTCTCCTCTGACCGCCACGGGTGCCTGGGCCCGCACATTGTGACGGCGTGGGTCCTGGGAGTGCTGGGCATGACCGCAGCCCTGGTGCTTGTCCCCACCGTCGAGCGCTTGGTGCAGGGAGTGATGGCCGCATTTCTCCCCCACCAGTCCAGTGCCTTGCGCTGGAAAATCGCCCGCACCCTGGCTGCCGCTTTCTTAATCGGCAACGCCCTGGCCGGCCTCATCTGGACAAGCCCCCGCCTGGACCTGTTTGTCGACCTCCACCGCCCGCTGCGCACCGAATCTGACGTACTGATCGTGGCAATGGGTCTGGCCGGCGGCACGGCTTGGCGCACCTTGTGGCCCCGCTGGGCGTGGTTGGGAGTGGGCATTTCCATTTTCATGACATATATCGTCCTCGCCAATACCTTGACCCGGCATGCCTGGTGTTAGAGCAGCTGCCGGAACGGCTGGAAGGAGCAGGTAGAATGCGGCCTCGTGCTTGGCTGTACCTCTTTGGCCGCGAACCTTCGGCAGAACCGGACGTGCGGAATTACCGCATCCGGCTCCCCGCTTCCCAGGGTTGGCCACGGCGGCGAACCACTTCTTGCCATGACTAAAGCAGCTGTTGATGGAGCTTATTCAGTCCGGGCAAGCATCTTGGGAACCTTCAGCGAAGGAACGGCCAGAGCCTCCCATTTCCGGCCCGACACCGCCACGATTTGCGGCGAACAAATCAAAGGGATGGGTTCCCCATGAGCCTATGGATCCCCATCCCTGATGATGATATCCTGGTTTTGTGCGGATTGCCGTCGCAAGCATCCCCTTCCCGCTCCTGAATTGGAATACGCAACCGGGAAGATGAGTGTCAACGCTTCACGAACTACGAATCCGCCCCCACTCAATTCAGCCCAGAAGACGGTACCCTAATCCCGGGGTCAAGGTTCCCATGTTAATTATCATCATCGAGCGGGTGGTCAAATCCTTTTCGTCAAGCCATTGGCTGATATTTACCAATTACCCGGGTCGGTGGACATCTCATGATATTTCCATAAAACCGACCACTCCAGATTTCTTTATGCCCCCAACGATCCTATCCTTTTCTACTTCAACCACAGGATTTCTCGCTGGGCAAACTGAAATGGACAAAGGGTCTATTGTGGAGAGTAACGATGGAGGCGCTACATGGTACTCCTTAACCTCTACCGGGTAGGTAGAACGCGGCCTTGAAGCTGAGCCGTATTGGGGACTGTGT
>JAKAAS010000385.1 GCA_021802225.1 Bacillota bacterium | reverse complement strand
GAATCATCAACTTATTGAGAGCGCATTTTAACTGACTAAGTCACGAGGAGGACTATTTATGGGAATTCGTACAGGGCAACAGTATCTTGACAACTTGGACAGCACCGCGCGCGATCTGTGGATTGATGGAGAGGCAGTTAAAGGTAAAATTACTGAGCACCCGGCCTTCCGCAATGTTGCCCGCGCGGTGGCGCACTTATACGATATGCAGCATGACCCCGCCCTGCAATCGGAGATGACCTATTCGTCTCCAGCGACGGGGAATTTGGTCGGTCTCTCGTTCTTGCAACCTCACACCAAAGAAGACCTGACCCGGCGACGGGCTATGATGCAACAATGGGCGCGCTATGCCCACGGCATGATGGGGAGAGCCCCAGATTATCTCAATAGTGAGCTGATGGCGATTGCCGCCGCCGCTCCCTTTTTTGGAGAAAAGGGTTCCCGTTATGCGGAAAATGTTCGGAGTTACTATGAGTATGTACGGGAACACGATCTCTGCTTAACCCATACACTAATCCTACCACAGGCGAATCGGGCCCTTTCGGCCAGCCAGCAGGCGGATCCTTACTTGGCAGCTCGGGTGGTGGAAAAGACCGCTGCCGGCGTCATTGTCCGAGGGGCTCGAATGCTGGCCACTTTGCCGTTGGCTGATGAAATTTTGGTCTTTCCATCCACGGTGATTCGCAATACCGAGGAGGACCGTCCCTATGCTTTTGCCTTCGCTCTGCCGTTGTCAACCCCAGGTCTGCGCTTCATTTGCCGGGAGACCTTTGACTATGGCAAATCGCACTTTGACCATCCGCTGGGCTCTCGCTTTGAAGAAATGGATGCGGTGGTGGTGTTTCATGACGTCTTGGTTCCCTGGGAGTGGGTTTTTGTGCTGGAAGATGGAGAGCGGTGCAACAAACTCTATGCCGATACCGATGCTACTGTCCATATGACCCATCAGGTCATTGTGAAAAATGTGGCTAAAGCGGAATTCATTTTAGGTGTGGCCAGTTTGGTTGTGGATACCATTGGAATTGAACAGTTCCAGCACGTGCAGGAAAAAATTGCAGAAGTAGTGATTGCTATGGAGACCATGAAGGCCTTTTTAGTAGCCAGCGAAGCCAATGCTAAATTAAACCGATGGGGCATTATGACCCCAGACTGGACACCACTGAATATTGCGCGTAACACGTTTCCCAAAGTGTATCCTCGATTGGTGGAAATTGTGCAGCAACTGGCAGCTGGAGGTTTGATGGCGATCCCCTCCGAGAAAGACTTTCAAAGTGAACTGCGCCCGGACATTGACCGCTTCTACCAAGCCAAAAATACCAGCGCACTGGATCGCACACGCCTGTTTCGATTAGCTTGGGATGCTGCCGTATCCACCTTTGGCAGTCGGCAGGTCCTCTATGAGCGATTCTTTTTTGGCGACCCGGTCCGGATGGCCGGTGCCCTGTATAACAGTTATGACAAGGAGCCAGCTAAACAACTGATTCGTGAACTTTTGAACGAAACCGCGGATCCTCTGTTGCAACAGGAGGCCCATTTATGAATGGCAAAGAATTCAATGTACTGCGCACGCATCATGTCGAGTACATCGTGACCGATCTAGCCCGTGCCATGGCGTTTTACGTGGATGCGGTGGGCTTTTCTGTGACGGACCGGGACGTGGGTCTGGCATATCTGCGTGGGCTGGAAGACCGTACCCACCACAACCTGATATTGCGGCAGGGCAAAGAACCGGGCATTGCTCATGTGGGCTTTCGGGTGGCTGCAGAAAGTGATCTGGATGCGATGGAACAATATTTAAGCCAACTAGGGATTGCCAACCACTGGGAAACGAAGGCGGAACGCGGGTTGGGCCGTTCGTTGCGAGCCTTGGACCCGTTCGGATTTCCCATTGAATTTTTCTATGAGGTGGAACAGGTGCCGTGGTTGTTGCAACGATTTGAACAATATCGCGGAGCCGAGGTGATGCGGCTGGACCATATCAACTACATCACTCCGAAGGTTCAAGAGGCAGCTCAGTGGTATCAAGACCATTTTGGGTTTCAGTTAAGCGAATATACGGTTAGCGTCGAAAACGGGCGCGACCGCATTTGGGGTGCGTGGCTCCATCGTAAGCAAACATCGCATGATCTGGCGATTTCTAATGGGAAGGGTCCACGCTTTCATCACGCATCCTTTATCGTCTCGTCCAAGAACCAGATCTTAGCGGTTGCAGATCGCTTGGCGGCCATGGGCTATGTGGACAGCATCGAACGCGGTCCGGGCCGCCATGGGACTACCAACGCGTTCTTCCTATATCTAAGGGACCCGGACGGAAACCGGATTGAACTCTTTACCGGAGATTACTTGTTGGCAGACCCAGATTGGGAGCCCATTCGATGGGACCTGGAGGACCCCCAAAGACAGACTTTTTGGGGTGCGCCCGCCCCTAAGCGCTGGTTCGATGAGTCCATGGTGGCGTTTGACTGGAGCGGCAATCCCCAGCCGACGGAAAACCCCATATTGCCTGACCGGCCCATTATGGTGGATTAGACAGCCTGACGCTAGCAGCGAGCAAGGGGGTAGCATTATGAGTGAATTCATTCAACGGCAGAGGGCATTTCGAAGCGCATGCGGAAAATTTGCGACCGGAATCACGGTGGTTATGGCCAAACGAGACTTAAAAATTCATGGAATGACCGCCAATGCCTTTATGTCTGTCTCTCTGGACCCGTTGCTGGTGGCAGTGTCCGTGAGTAAGTCTAGCCAAATGCACAAATATTTGGAACCATCTGATGCGCTGTTTACAATCAGCATTTTGCACTCCGATCAGCAAAACGTCTCAGAAATATTTGGCAGGCCGCACCATCATCCTGGCGCGCAGGTCAGGCTGGATTCGATAGAAGGAGGTTTTCCAGTGGTTCATGATGCTGCCGCCTGGTTTTTGTGCGAGAAAGACCAGGGAATTGATGCCGGTGATCATACGATCATGGTCGGCCGGATCCATGACTTTGGGGAAAGGGAGCACCATAACCCCCTCATATTTTACCGAGGACAGTATTTTTCTCGTCTAGAAGTGTGCCAAGATGACATCAGCGATTATTTCTTGCTAGAACAGTGAATCCCACGGAAAGCTCTTGGGATATGACTAATAAGCTTGATATAGGATTGCGCTGAATAAGAGCGGTAAAACTACATCGGCGGTCGTTGCATTAGAGTTAAGATCTGAAGTTTGTTTGGGGAGGGATGCAATATTGAGTGAAAAGAATGGGAAACTGCGAAGTCATATCTACCCGGGTATTGAGGTGGACATCGTATTAAAAGCCGATCAACGCACTGGCAATAGGCTTTCCATGCTT
>JAKAAS010000384.1 GCA_021802225.1 Bacillota bacterium | reverse complement strand
CGATGAGATCTACGCGTTGGGAGCCGGGACCGGGAAAGTTTTGTGGACCAGGCATTTGGACAATATGTCCATGACCACGCCTGTGGTGGCGCATGGTCTGGTGTTTGTGGGCACGGGCAACCAGCAGTTTTCGGCCCGGCAGAAGGAGGAGGTCAACCGCCTCCAGAGCCGGTCCGTCGTCCGGGGCACAGGACCGAGTGCGATTTATGCCTTGGGCGCCCATACAGGGGCGGTGCGCTGGAAGTTTCCCACCCGCGGCGAGGACATGCCGACATTTGTCCAGGCCCACTCGACGGTCTACGCGGCCAACGGGCAGGGCCGCATTTATGCTCTGGCGGCGCCGACCGGCGCCGTTCGGTGGAGTCTCAAAATCGGGTCGTATGTCAGCATGGCATCTCCGGTGCTGGCGAGGGGAATCCTCTATGTTTCCGGAGCCCACCCCTACAAGCTCTACGCCGTGAATGTCCACACGCACCGCCTGGTATGGGAGAGGCCTGTGCCTGGGGTGTTCGGCGGCTCCGACGACAGTTCCCCGGCCGTCGCCGGCGGGCTGATTTATCTGGAGGGGACAACGGGCACATGGCAGCACCCGGTATCGGAATTGTTCGCATTTCGGACCTCGGGAGCTCTGGCTTGGGAAACACGGCTTGGTTCCGGCACTCTGCCCAAGGACATTGAGGTATCAGCCCCTATGGAACACCGCGGTACGGTGTATGTGGGCTCTCCGGTATCGGACGCTGAATACGCCGTCCAAGCACGTACAGGGCGGGTCGAGTGGCGTTTCAAGGCATACGGTCCCATCTCCGAATCGGCAGCCGCCGTCAGGGGCAGGGTGTACGTCGGCGACGGGAAAGGCATGCTCTATGCGCTGAATGCCAAATCTGGCCGGGAGATTTGGTCCCGGTACCTGTCAGGCGCCTTTGCCGCCGACTATCCTGTGGTTGTGGGGCAGACTCTGTACCAGCCTGATGAAAATGGCCAGATGTTTGCGCTGCCCATGAGCGAGATGACAGGGCAGGCCTTGCGCCAGCCCCCGCGCCTTCCCATGCCTTCCGGCACTTTGGGACAGGACATTAAAAAAGGCGAAAGCCTGTTCATGGAGGGCATGGGTCCGCAAGGGCAGTCTTGCGCCAGCTGCCATGCGGGCGGCGGCTCTTTGAGCACTTACCGGCAGCGGCAGCTGATCCCAAGCCTTCTGGGGGCCGCCTCAGCCTTTCCCATGGTCCGGCAGGGCAAGATCCGGACTCTGGACGGGCAGATCAGGAGCTGCCTCCATGCCATGAGGGGGCCGCAGCTGGCAGCGGACAGTGCAAAACTGCAAGAACTCAATGTCTACCTGCACTGGCTGTCAAGCGGGTGGCCGGAGCACCTCTCGGTCCCCAGTGGCCACAGCAATTCGAAAGGAGGCTGCTGATGGCGAACGGGAAACGTTTGCAAGCAGCCGTGCTGGGCCTGGCAGCGATAGGGTGCGCAGCATACGGCATATACCATGAGGCCCATATGCAGGCGGTGGCGAAGGTTTCGGCCCGGCAGGCATCAGACGGGCAGGAACTGTTTGCCGCAATGTGCCAGACCTGTCATGGCCGGGGAGGGGACGGGTCCGGCGGGGCGCCTGTGCTGAACAGCGGGGCCACGGTGCGAGACTACCGGGATACCGGGGCCCTGGCCCATTTTATCCGCACCCGCATGCCTGCCAGCGATCCCGGCGTGCTGACCCGTCCGGAAGCCTGGGATCTCGCCCTCTTCATTAATAAACTGAACCATCGTCTTCCAGGAAATCCCTAAGTGGTTGAAGTCCGTGTCCCGAGACGCTACAATGAGGACATGGTGTGAAAGGGAGGGCCACGTTTGTTAAGGTATGTCCGTGCCTCGGTAGATGACCAGGCGAAGGTTGAGCAGTTTTTACAAGGGGTTCATGATGATTTATCGGAACAGGTCAGTACCTATCTAACCCAGGCGCAAGGCGGTTTATACCTGGCCCTAGAAGACGACGCAATTGTCGGGACGGCGGTCATTACATTTCCTAAGAGGCACGAGGTATATCTTGGCAGCGTGCGGATGGCACCCCCCCAGCAAGACCGGGATCTGTATAAGGAATTTGCCGCCTACCAACTGGACCAGGCGCAGAAAGCGGGAGCGCATATTGTGCGTGCCCTCGTCAAAGATGATGACACCTTGTGGAGTGCCGTGCTCCGGGAAGACTTTGGTTTTCAGGATGCCGGGCAATGGATTGTCGGAGAATTTGAAGGATTTCAGGCCCCGGAGACTCCTCCTCAGGAGGCAGGGCCAGCCTGGGCTGTGGACAAGGCCCGGGTGAAAGAATTCATGCACCAATTCCCGGAGTCGCTATGGGTAGGCAAGGATATGTATGTTCCGGAATCCCTGACACCAGACGACATGGAGAATCAGTTTGAGGAGGGCGGAATTGCGGTTGCGCCCCAAGACGCCCGGCTGAGTGTCGACTCGGTGGCGCTCTACCGGGTGCGGAACAATGACGCCATTGACGTGAAATTTTTTAAGAGCCAGGGCCGCCATGCCCAGGATCTGCTGAACTATCTCTGGATTGAAGCCAGGGCTTGGGGTGTCCAGAAAATGCGGTTCGGCCTGGCATCGGACACGGCGGAACAGATCGCGAAAGCGTTGAACTTGCCCATTCAGAACCAGTGGGCTGGAACTGTGCTCGAGCGGCGCTTTGACCCTGCTGCCTATTCTCCGTCCTCATGACCTTAGGCCGGGTCCGCGCCTGGAAAGATTCATGGTGGCCTGACCCAAAGACCGCCCGGGAACTGATTGAGCTTTTGGTGTTCAGCCGGATCGCTCTGCTCTTGGCGGGATGGGTTGGGATGGCCCGGCTGCCATGGAAGTATTACTCACCCGAATACAACGTCTCGGCGAATCCCATTGTGCTGATGTGGATCCGCTGGGACGGTTTGTGGTATACCGGGATTGCCACGCACGGCTACTGGTTCCAGGCCCTGGCGTTTTTTCCCATGTATCCTTTTCTGACAGCGTTGGTGCACTGGGTGACATTTCTGCCAGTGTACGACACGGCGCTGATTGTTTCCAATATCGGTCTGGCAGGCTTTACCTTTACCTTCTACGGGCTGGTCCGCGATATTTTCGGGCCAGACACCGCCAAACGGTCGGTCTGGATTGCGGTGATGTTTCCCACCGCTTTTTTTATGTCCGCCGCCTATACCGAAGGCATCTACCTGTTTTTCAGCACAGCGGTTTTTTGGCTGGCTTACCGGAAAAAATTTTACGCGGCCGGAGTCTTTGGTTTGCTGGCGGGATTAACCCGCAACGAAGGCGCGTTTACCGTGATCCCGATTTTGTGGTCGTAT
>JAKAAS010000383.1 GCA_021802225.1 Bacillota bacterium | reverse complement strand
TCTCACATTCCGGGCCAGTGGCTCTTTTGATCTGTCGGCGCAAGGGCGACGTATCGCTCAGGGCATTTCGTACAAATACTGTCGCATGGTACAACGCAACGGAGGATGGACCTATGACCAAAAACCCGTTTCCGCCTAGCGGCGGCAGTCCGCTTTCCTCCCCCGGGCTGAAGCCCGGGGCTTCTCGCGGACATTTGGTGATGGGCAAGGGCAGGCCCGCAATCTTGTTTGTCTGCACAGGGAACACCTGCCGGAGCGCCATGGCAGAGTCGTTGTGGAAGGCGCTGTGCGGAGAGGAATGGCCTGTGGCATCAGCGGGAATTCTCGCCTGGCCCGGGCAGCCCGCCGAGGACTATGCAGCCGAGGCGGTCAAGCCGTATGGCGGGGATCTGGCGAATCACCGGTCCCGCGAACTTCCGGAAATGGACCGGGATTTTTCCCTTATTTTGACGATGACCTCCGCCCAGGCTCAGGAAGTCAGGAGGCTGCGTCCGCAGTGGGCGCATAAAACGTCGGTGCTCCCGCAGTTTTTGGGGGAGCAGGGCGAAATAACCGACCCACTCGGTACCAACCAAGTGTATTATGATTCATTAGCATGGCGACTGTACCGTCTCCTTTCCCGGTTGAAGGAAAAGATTGGGGAGGATTCAGGAGCCAATGCGGCAGAAACGGGGGAATAAGGCATGCGGATTGCGGTCGGAGCGGATCATGCAGGATGGCCGTTGAAAGAAATACTGGTCAATCACCTCATTGATCAAGGCTGGGATGTTGAAGATTTCGGGACATTTGGACCGGATTCGGTGGATTACCCGGATTATGCCAACAAAGTGGCTGTGGCTGTGGCCAACGGCAACGTGGAGCGCGGACTGCTGATCTGCGGCACGGGCCAGGGCATGTGCATGGTTGCCAACAAGACCCATGGCGTGCGCGCTGCGGTGGCTCACGATGTGGTGTCGGCCAGGCTCTCGCGTCAGCACAACGACGCTAATGTGCTGACCATGGGCGGGCGCATGATTGCGCCGGAACTGGCCGAGGAAGTGCTGGACGTATGGCTGGCCACAGCATTTGAGGGAGGCCGGCATGTTCGGCGCCTGCAGAAGATCGAACAGATCGAGCGGCCCGGAATGTGAGAGGTGTGGCCGCCATTCTTGCGGCGGAGAAAAAATAATCGCGGACTGAGAGCGGCGGATGCGGGCAGCCATTTGCCTGGCCGCCGCTCTCTACAGCCGGCAAACAGTCTGGCACCCTGCTGGCAGGGCGTCACTGAACTGCGGGCCGCGTGAATAAGGAGCTATTTATGCTGACTGTTGTTGACCACCCTCTTGTCAAGGTGCATATTGCTGTCCTGCGGGACCAGCACACCGGAACCGATGCATTTCGCCGCCACTTGACGGCCCTAACCCGCTTGTTGGCTTTCCCTGCCCTGCAGGACCTTGAGATTGCGCCCTTTACGGTGGTGACGCCTCTGGCGGAGACCACGGGCTACCAGGTGGCGAAGATGCTGGTGCTGGTGCCGGTGCTGCGCGCGGGCCTGGGCATGGTGGAGGGGTTCCGGGATGTCGTCCCGGACACCGTGGTCTCCCACCTGGGCATGTACCGCGACCACCGCACCCTTAAACCGATCCGCTACTACAGCAACTTTCCGGCCTCATATCACGACCACCCGGTGATTCTGCTTGACCCGATGCTGGCCACGGGTGGCTCAGCGGTGGATGCCCTAGATTACCTGAAGGCGGAAGGGGCGCGCAATATCCGCGTGGTCAGTATCATCAGCGCGCCGGAAGGGGTGCGCAAGGTTGCAGAATGCCACCCCGATGTCCGGGTTTTCACCGCACAGCTGGATGAGCGCCTAAATGAGCTGGGGTATATCATGCCGGGTTTGGGAGATGCGGGAGACCGCCAGTTCGGAACCGTGCCGGAGTGATGTCGGACCATGGGGTTCGGTGGGGGAGATAGCCCGTCTGAGTCTATTGACGGGTTTTTAGCCCTGGACTATACTTATCGATTGTGAGGGTTTTCACCTTCATACCCATGTTGGTATCTGTCGTTTGTGCAGACTGCTGTGAACTTCCCGAAATTCAGTCCTTATTGGCGGTAGAGACCCTGCAGTGATTTGCGCGGAACAATCTCTTCAGCCAAGGCATCGTTGGGAGTCTGCCTGGTACGATTTCATAATTCTGCCGATTATGGGCAAACTTTCAACTGGAATGAGCGAGAAGAGGGTGACTGGCGACGGGATCAGACAAGAACGGCAAACGTCCATTAACGGCAGCCCGTGGACTCGGGATTGCCATGACTCTGTCGATTCAACTGGTCGCAGCCGTAATCATCGGGGTTCTTCTAGGCCGGTGGCTGGACGGGCTTCTGCACACAGGCTCCTTATTCACCATTCTGGGAGTGCTTTTGGGGATGGGGGCTGGAATGTGGGGAGTTTACCGCCTGGCTCGGGTCTTGCTAAAGTGAAGGATTTTTCATTGCTCTGGCGAAGATCGGCTGCAGCGTCTCTAAGCCTTGCGGGTTGTCTCGTGCTTATCGGCCTGGCCGTTCCGGGAAGTGTCATATTCTTCAGTGTGGCAGCGGGGATTCTCCCGGGAATTGTGGATTTGGTGGGCCTCGGACTGCGCCTGCCGTTATGGGCTAAGCTCAATCAGCGCGCGGCGTTAACCAGTATCAATTTGCGGCTTTTTTCGCGGCTGATACTGCTCGGGGTGTTTTTCTATGTTATCCAGCACTACACGTCCTTGCGTGTCGGCTGGGCCCTAGTAGGGATCTTTGTGCCTTATGCGATATATCTGATCTGGGCGATATTCAGGTCGCGGCACAAGGGGGTGAATTGATGGCTTTTTCATTGACAGCATTTGAATGGCCGCCGTTTTACACCGGTCTTTTGGCCATGCTGGTCGTATTTGGGTTTGGGCTGGCGGCAGTGCGCAATGTGACGACTGCCGTGCCTAACGGGGCACAGAACCTCTTGGAAAGCGCATTGGAGACTTTTCAGGAACTGGTCGAGCAGATGGCGCCGAAGGAACTGGCGCCGAATTTGACCCTGCTTTCCCTGACCCTGTTTCTTCTGTTGGTTGTGGCCAACATTTTGGGATTGCTGCCCTTGCCCGGCATTGGGAGCCGCTGGATACACTCACCTACTGCTTTTCTGAGCATGCCGGCAGGGTTGGCGATTGTCATTTTCCTGTTAATCCAGTGGTCCGGGATAAAGTACAAAGGCGTGGGAGGATTTCTGGTCGGGTGGTTCTGGAAGCCTATTCCCGTCTTCGGTTTCATTGTCAACGCGCTGGAGCAACTCGTGATGCCGGTGAGTCTGGCCTTCCGGTTGTTTGGCAACATTTTGGCAGGAGAACTGGTCCTGCGG
>JAKAAS010000382.1 GCA_021802225.1 Bacillota bacterium | reverse complement strand
ACGGTCACCACACTGAATCACAACCACGGTCTCACCGCCTGGTGTACTCATCACAGGATCGCGCTCGAATGGGTAGCCTAATTTCGACGGACTTCAGCTCTTTAGTTTATTAAATTGCACAGGTCGTAATTTTTCCAAAGGAGTGGCCCGTTTTTGTTGTCCTGGCACCATTTTTTCGGGCGTTGACGGCTTGCGGTCAATTTTTCGGATCCTGGCCAATCCCTGCATACAAAAACGCATTGGGGAAAAATTCTTTTTCCGCTGTCCTTAAGGCTTTGTCCCTCAAGGCTTCCAGGACAGCGGAAAAGGCTCATGCAGAGTATAGTATAAGCGAGGTTGTGGACTCATGAGAGGCAAGACGGCAAGTTGATGTTCATTTTTTTGACAGCCGTATGCGACGAGTTCAGTTTCGAAGAGGGTGATTGGGCCTTAACGGATCGAAAAAAAATATACCAAGTTGCCGGGAGACTTTTTGCGATGAGGTCCGACCCGGTAGTCACAGTCCAATATACCCCTTCCAAAACATGCACAGACTCTAACTACTGCGGCAGAATAACAGCAGAAGTTCAGCTGACTAACCATTGATCCTGAAGGTGACGCAGGGATACAACAAGGGAGCTGGCAGATAGCCCAACATCCTCCTGCCGGATTATCTCGCCTTGGGCTACAGGACGCTGCAACACCGCATTTTCCAACAAACCCAACGGTACGGCGCGCTGGTCCTTGGCACTTTTCGCAGTCATAATCAGCCCCCTGACGGTGTAACCCCCAATACCGTCGATTTTATCACCCACCTGTAAATCGGTCTTAGCTACCCCCACGGTTTCGGCAACGGGTCTATCACCGGGAGCCAAACACTTTTCCCCATAGAGAACGGCCTTGGCTACCGTGTGAGGTGTTTCCAAATTCGCCAGGTGATAGGGTCGGAATAAAGTCCATGCGGGGCCGGGGCCGACTTTAAGGTACCTCAGATCGTCACGTATGACATCATTGTCTGAGGTTATCACGACAAAAACCCCGGGAGCGACG
Organism: Bacillota bacterium; assembly: GCA_021802225.1. The sequence goes on along the minus strand of JAKAAS010000382.1, from coordinate 2,351 downwards.
CCACGCACAAATTCCACCACGCCAATTTGCGTCAAGACTCCCCCCCATTCCCTAGGGATCAATGTTTTGCATAAGTCATCGACTGTGAGCTGTAAGCCACGCATTCCCGGCGTTTCGGGAACAAGACCAGTGGCATTCGCCACCGCTGTCATTTCCACCATAGTTTTGGTCCCATCCACAAAGGAACAAAACATGTGAGGGCTAGCCCCTTTATCCATCGCCTCCTGGCGAACGGTGTCGGGTGTCGCATCGGGAATCAACTCGTTATTCTTTCCCTTTCCGGCGGCAATGACCTTAAACCCCAGAGTTCTTGCAAATTCAACCAGTTCTACGGTGGCACCAGGTTCGTCCCCAGCGGATACACTGTAGACGACATGCGCCTGGTCTGCCATTTGCTTGAGGAGCGGCCCTATTGTCACATCCGTCTCTACATTAAGCATAACAATATGCTGACGTCTTCGGATCGTATCGAGCGCCACTCTAGCCCCCACCTCAGGGATCCCTGTAGCCTCAACAACGGCGTCGATACCATCACTGGGAATGATGCGAATATCTTTAGAGATCACGTGAAATCCCTGAGCTAATAAACGACTGGCTGACTCCGAATCTGATGCCATTTCAATGTTGTGTCGGGCAATGCCGGCATTAATCAGACATTCTTCGGCCAGCCCTATTTCCTTATCCACGACCAAGGCGGGCGTCATACCCGGAATGCTGCCCAAGGAAGCCACCAAACCTCTCCCCATTTGCCCAGCGCCAACCACCGCGACGGATATGGGCGTTCCCTCTCTTTGCCGCTTTTCAAGATCCTGCAATAAATTAGACATCTCAGCCTCTCTCCTTTTCCTTCATGTATGGCTTTAGTTTTCGCTGGTTAAGACTTGGACGGATCTACCGAGACGGAGATCCGACTCTGCCGGCCATTCCCCCTCTACAGCCACCTGTCCCGGCAATATATCCTGTCCATGAGGTACCAGAACCAAGTGTGTTAAAGTCCTCAAATTGTCTTCTGCGACATTTCCTGTCTGCATAATTCTCAATGTGGAATTTCCGATGTGGATATTATTCCCAGGAACCAAAATCGTGGAAGAATCCATGGTCACCGTAAACAACAGAACGCTAACCTCCCGAAGCTCCGGAGGAGCTTCGGGACCAAAGAATATCAATGTCCGTCCTGCTAAAAACTCGGGTACTTCCCCTCCCACGCCCTGGATCACCGCCTCAAAACAGGATTTCATATGCCCCGCCTACTTTCCGTGTACTCCGGCATAAAGTCCAATGCTGGCAAACCATGCCAGCACAACGGCGACAACTCCGGTAATCTGCCGACTAAAAAGAACTGCAGGCACCCCTACCTCCGTGGTTTCAATGGAGGCTTCTCCCAACGCCATAGCCACCGGAATAAAATCGCATCCCACCTGCCCATCGATGGCAAACAAGGCGGGGAGCGCATATTGAGGTGGGATGACACCTGAAGCGATTTCGGTGCCGACAAAAACACCCACAATTTGAGCCACAACCGCACCAGGTCCCAAGATGGGCGAAAACAGGGGGAAAGTGCCTACAATGACCACGATGGCTAAGCCCCAGAGCGTGCTGCCAAGTGGGGCGACCACCGAAGCCAGTGCATGACCTAGTCCGGTGTACACCACAAATCCGATTAGGACGCTAACAAAAGCCATAAACGGAAGAATGTTCCTGATTAGCATGTCAACCGCTTCACGTCCCGATTGGTATAAGGTGCCTACAATGTAACCCATGACACTGGAAATTTTCATAAAGAAGGTTTGATTGTTTCCTTGAGTAAAGGGGTTTCGCGGAACTGCGAAAGGCGATCCATTGTTGTTGAGTCCAGTGATCCCCTCCTGAGTTGAAGATGTGTCAAAGGCTTGCGCTGAAGACAAGCTATCGAGAGCTATGACGTCCTGAGTTCTGACGCCGGACACAAAATTTTTCTCATTGATAAATTGGGCGAGTGGTCCCGATGGTGAAGACGGAATCACGTCGATGGTGGGAATCCCCATGCGGGGATAGACCCCCACTCGTGCCGTTCCTCCGCAATTTATGACCACGCAAGCCATTTCGTCCTTGGGTACCTGAGTATGAAATCCGTCAACCGGCAATGCCCCGGTGAGTTCGGCAATGGCTGCGGCGACGGGATGAATTCCGCCCCCGGTTACGGAGACCACCTTGTTTCGCCTTTCGGTGGGGCTAATGACCAGGCCTTCCCCCCACCCCCCCTCACCGGGCTGAATTTTCACTTTATTGTATCCCATCTCATTCGCCTCCCGTTGTCAGTGAACTGAATTCAAGGCCCTGTTTTGCCGCAGCAACCTCTCGTTCCATGAGAT
>JAKAAS010000381.1 GCA_021802225.1 Bacillota bacterium | reverse complement strand
CTGAACCTCGGGGACCAGTCCGTTTAAGAGGGAAAAATACCCGGTAGCGGTCATAAACTGTCTGCCGGCCAGCCTGGCCGCGCGCGCATAAAGAATGTGCCATAGGTGCGTGCAGAGACTCTTCAACCGGTGTGGCATAGGGCAATTGGGGTTGGGTCGTATTGGGATGATATGGGTTTCCATCGAGTTTTGTCAACACGCCGTTGAAGACGCGGGCTTCCAGACCGCAGTCACTGCGGCACTGCTTGCAGACGCTGTAGCGAACATCGACCCCTTTCCACAATTCCGTACGCATAGGGTAGGTATAAGTGCCCCGGCGGTGAAACATTCCGGGCAGCCAGGGCCATGCGCCCCACACACTGGCTAATGCGCTAGCGACTCCTACAGAGCCGACGACGAACGTCCGTCGCGACATTTCCTTGTCAGTGAAGCCCATCTTAGACGCCCTCCTTCTTCGAAACCGCAGCGACGTTACTGGGAACGCGTGCTTGGTGACTATGGTGAATCCAGTGGTCCATCCAGTGCTTATCCCATGGAAGCAGCAGCAGTTGCAACACCATCAATAGAAAGGCGATGCCAAAGATTCCGATGACCGTCTGCACACTGTCGCGTCCCAGCCACGGAGGGATGTACTGCACCAGGCCTTGAGATGCTTTGGGCTGCAATTGGCCTCCCACAACGGTGTCGTAGCGCATGGCATACACACTGATTAACACAAGCAGGCTGGTAATGCTGGATCCCCAGCGAGACCGGCGAACCGCGCCAAAAAAGGTGAGGATAAGAGCGATACTCAAAAAGCCCAACTGAAGGCCCCAGTACATGAATGTCAGCGGACCGCCCATGAAAATTGCGTGAAAACCGTCATAAGTGGGTCCCATGGCATAGGCCTGGACACCGGCATTCAGAAAATCCACAATATCTAGAAACAAATCGACAAAGATCGTCCACATGAGCAAACTCATCAAGCCCGCCACCAGGTCGTTGTCGACGGCATCGCGCGACACTAGTCCTCCAACAATGCCGATGTAAGCGATAATCATGAGAGCGATACCAGAGACGATAGCGGAGACAATAAACATAGGCATCATCAGGGGATTGCTCCATAACGGACGAGCTTTGATGGCGCCGAAGATGAACCCGATGTAGCCGTGAAAGGCAAATGCGAGAAATATGCCTGCCGCGGCTAGCGCTACTAGAATGATATGCTCCCGGTGTATAGCCCGCGGCGACACGTCATGCCATCCTAGCGTGAGCCAGCGGTGCCATGTTTGGCGCCACCCAGCGGCGTGTTCAGCCATGTAAAGATTGTCCTGGCGAAAAATGAAATAGGTTTCGGTCAAGGCTAGAAGAACATAAGCGGTCCATATCAGCGTAAACAGCCCCATCGGAGCGTACGGTACGTGCGGGCGCGAATAGAGTTCCAGAAACCGAGACGGCTGACGCGCGTCGGCGAGCGGTGCCAAGGCCGCAATCAGAAGGAAGGCCAATGTGACGATGGCGGCCAACTTCGCCATGGGCTCGAACTTTTTTGCTCCAAACACTTTGGACAGGGATCCTACAATAAAAGATCCTGCGACTAGACCGGAAAGATAGGGGTAAATAACGATGAGAATACCCCAATAGACGTGCTCCAGTCCGAGTAACTGACCAGTTTGCAGAGGCATAATCGGAGTCCTCCTTTCATTGGGCGGTGGTGCTATTGGCGTTGCTGGTGTAAGTGAATACCATATGCTGCAGTTCTGGATCATCCAGAGTGGCAATTTCTCCGCTCATCCCAATATAGAAAACCTGGGGATCCGTACCGAAATCAGAATGGCGCACGACGTGCGGATAATTTGCCAGCAATTGTGACACCTCGCTGCTGGGGTCGTTGGCATCTCCAAAGACTCGCGCACGGCCGACACAGGTGGTCACACATGCGGGCAGTAATCCGGCATCGACCCGCTCTACACAGAAGGTGCATTTGTCAGCTGTGTGGGAAACCGGATTTAGGAACCGAGCATCGTAGGGGCAGGCGTTTACGCATGTTCCGCAACCAATACAGAGCTCGGGGTCCACGAGAACAATCCCATCGGCCCGCTTGTAAGTGGCTTTGACCGGACAAACTTCCACGCAGGGAGGATCATCGCAGTGATTGCAGAGTTTTGGCACGTTCATCACCAATACATCCTGCCGGTACCGCGTGCCGTCAACCAGAATATCTCCATGAGGATCCGGCACGGTGTCCCCCATCTGGGAGACGTCGACCCAAGTGCGGTAAACTCCTAGGGGCACATTGTTTTCGGACTTACAGGCCACGACGCACGACTGACAACCGACACATTTGCGCAAGTCGATCACCATGATCCAGTGGTGTTGCGGATGGGAAGTCTCAATGCGTTGAAATTGGTCATGATAAATCGGCAAGTGATCTGGATTCAAAATAGTCTGCCAATTATCCCAACCATCATTCACATTCAGCCGGGGATTATCCCATCCCTCCCAGCTAACATTTTTATCGGGATTGAGGTGTGGAGATTCGGACGGGAGAGTGGCGGCGTGAGCCTTGTGGGGTAAAAGCAACGGCAAGCTCAGGCTAAGTCCCAAAACGAGGCCTTTGGCAACCGCGCTCTTGCGCGAAACGGCAGGTTGGTCAGATTCAGGAATCTGTGGTGTCTCAGACATACCAGAAACCTCCTTATTTGGAAGACTCGGGAGGCAGGGGAGACTTTGCCTCTTCGGCAGGCGCATCGGTGGGGCGGCCGATTTGGTTCATGGCTTGGCGAAATTCACGGATACTTTTGCCGAGAGACGCACCGATTTCTGGCAAGCGCCGGGGACCAAAAATCAGCAAGGCCAAAATCAGAATAAAGACTAAATGCACAGGACTCAGCAGATCGTCCAACATGATAGATGCCTCCTTAGGCAATCAATAGGGAACGTAACTTCAGACGATAGTGACTGGGCGAACAATACATACTATAAAATGTCGGGTGAGGAGGCCATATGAGCATATGGACCTCTGAAAGGGGCCATATGGAGCGTTTCCAAACACCATCTTGCCGTGTCGAGTTATGGTTGTAACAAAGGAGACCCGCCATGCCCCTCGCGGGGCCCACAGGCGGATGAAAAAGGGAGCGGCCACGATGCCGGAGCTCATATAATCAATATATAGTTGCATATATACTGCGACTGTCACATATATGGTGTTTTACCTCTTTTTCAGAGGAGACCCGCCGTGCCCCTCGAGGGGAGAACACGCGGATAAAAAAGGGGGCGGCCGCGATGCCGGAGCTAATAGAATCAACATCTAGTTATATATCTACTGATAATGGCCAATATATGGTCTTTACGTCTTTTTCAGAGGAGACTATGCGAGGCGCCGCGGTGTGAGAATGGCAGGGCCTTTA
>JAKAAS010000380.1 GCA_021802225.1 Bacillota bacterium | reverse complement strand
CCTTCGCGCCGGATATAGGACGTGTTTTCGAACTCCAACGTCATGGGAATCTCGGATGGAAGTCCTGAAAAGGCGTCCGTGACATATACACTGCGTCGGTAAGGAAAGACCGGCAGATCGAGGCCGGCCAATGCGCCCACAAAACGGGCCTGCGGGCCTGCCGCATTGATAACCACCGGAGCATGGATGACGGCACCATCTTGGGTGACCACGCCGATCACACGCCCACCTGACTGCGCTATCTCGGTGACTCGCGCATTGAGGCGGATCTCGACCCCCAGCGCCTGGGCGCGCCGCATCCACCCATACGCAACAGCTCCAGGATCGGCCACCCCGTCCTGCCCGCAAAAGGTGGCCCCCACCACATCTGGCATGTGAATGTAGCTGTAACGCGCGTGGAGCTCGTCGGGTGCAAGGGTTTCGACCGGGACCCCGAGCGTCCTTTGCATGGAAGCCAACTCCTTCATGGCATCCCACCGCTGCGGCTCGCGCGTGATGAACAAGTAGCCACAGGGATTGAAGGACGCCGAAATCCCAAAGAGGTCTTCGAAGTTCTGAAACATGGCGAGTCCATATTGGGAAAATTGGATGCTGCTGGGATGGGAAAATTCGAGACGAACGCCTCCGGCGCTGCGGGCGGATGAACCCCGAGCCCACATTGCCTCGCGCTCCAGCACCACAACGCGCCGGACGCCTCGCTCTGCCAAATGATAGGCGATGGATAAACCTACCAGACCTCCGCCAATGATGACAACTTCACTTGTCTCTGCCATGATGCCGATCATCCTTTCCTATGGGGCGCGCTGAGGCGCTAGAACATCCTGCTTCCTATTGCAACGGGGGTGCGACGGTGAAATCTCGCCGGGTCATAGGGCGCTTGCGTAATGTCGAGCGGTTCACGAAACATGAGGCGGGCCACCATCTCCCATTTTCGCAAATGCGTCGATCAGGGGAAAGGTCCATCGGCACAAGGCTAAGTTGGCCTGGAGCCCTGCTTGGTAGTGCGCATCATCACAATAGCTGCGAAAGTTGGCGAGCCAAGGAACAAGTCGAGGCACGGCGGAGAGCCGTACATGAAAAGGGCTGTTGGGTTTGAGCAACCCGCTGAGTGCGGTTGGAATGGCGCTGGGGGACGGGACGGGACCGGCCGCCCTTGCCTCCACCACTGTCACCCGTGCCCCTCGGCGACTGACATAGGCCGTGGCCAACCCGATCAATCCGCCTCCGATGACTAGAACCCTCACGTGTATGCGCCCTTTTCCGACTGAATATTAATGATTATACTTATTATTGTACTATGTTGAGAAAAAAGCACAGCGAATGTGTCGGGAGGGGTTGGCATTGGGTCTTAAACGATCACTGAAGTTTCGCGACCTCGTCATTCTAGGCATTGCGGGTGCTATCGGAACCGGTGTGTTCTTCAGTAACGCGGGCATGGCGGCCGCGGCCGGTCCGGGAGTGATTCTCGCATGGATCATCGGCGCTATTATGTATCTATTCGTCGCCTTGACGTATATGGAGTTGGGGCAAGCCTATCCTGAAGCAGGGGGCCCATCCCGGTATAGTTTGTATACCCATGGCCGCACCACCAACATGCTGACGGCATTTGCCGATTTGGTCTGGTATCTTTTTATTCCCCCCATTGAGGCCTTGGCGACGGTCGAAGGCATCAATTATTTTTGGCCGCATCTCATTGCTTCCGGGGGCAATCCCACCGTGCTGGGCGGGGTTGCCGGCATCATACTGGTATTGCTGTTTCTGCCCTTTAACTATTACGGAATCAAGGCGTTTGCCCGAACAACCAATTTTATCGGCGTTATAAAAGTTGCGCTCTACGTCCTCGCCGCGATCGGGTTTATCACCATGGCGCATTTTGGAAACTTGGTGCATTTCGGCGGGTTCACCCCCTTCGGAATACGGGGTGTGTGGACAGCAATTCCTTTAGCCATGTTTGCCTTCGGCGGCATCCGCATGATCCCGGACTATGGCGGCGAAATCACTTCCCCCAAAGAAATGGCCCGCTCCATTGTCTGGGTGGTGCTTGGACAAACGATCATCTACATCCTATTCGCTCTCGCATTTGTCGTGGCCTTGAACTGGTCAACCGTGCACCTTCATCCCGGAGCATGGGCCTCGGTCTCCAGCATTCCCGGGAACCCCTTCCTCGTGATGGCTCATGCCGGCAACTACGGATGGCTCATTGGCTTGACAGCAGTCGTCGCAATTCTAGGCCCTTTCGTGACCGGCTATATCTATCAAGGATCCGGCAGCCGCATTCTCTATGCGATGAGCCGGTCTGGCATTGTGAGTCGCCGCCTCCAGCAGTTGAACCAAGACTATGCCGTGCCGGCGTGGGCGCTCATCGTGTTCACGATAACCGGCGCTATCGTCGCGTTTATCGCGGCCCCTTTCCCATCCATTTATGCGCTGATTAGTGATGCCGTGGTGGCCGGCTATTTGGGGTTTTCAGTCAACCCTGTGGTCATGATGGCGCGCTATCGCAGCGGAGCTTCCGGATCTTTTGGTAAGCAGGTGATCGCCGTGCTGGCGTTTGTGGCCGCTTCATTGGTCGTCTATTGGAGTGGCTGGCCGTCAGTCCCATACGCGGTGATATTGGTATTTCTAGCCGCCGTGATATTTGGTGTCATCTATAAAGTGAAACAAGGCTTCGTTCAAGCACTCTGGTACATCGCCTATATGCTGTTTCTGGTATTGATGACCTATATCGGGAGCGTCGGCGCCAAGACCTTGGTTAGCTTCAACGTTGGAAGCCTGATTGTGGTGGTGGTCTCCGTCCTGCTATTCCTCCCATGGGGCGTCGGCTCACGCATCAAAGACGTCCATTTGACCTCGGAGGAATCAGCTTAACCCGCTCGCAGCCGTTTACTGAAAGCAACCGAGGCTGTCCCCCAAGGACAGCCTCTTCCCTACGATGCCAACACATATTCCCGTGTCTATCCATGGAGTGGAATGCGGTGCCCACCCTTGTTTATCGAAAGTCGCCCTCCGACGCGGGACCGGTTACCGGAATCCTCACGGCAAAGCAGCTCCCTTGCCCAGGAGTGGACGTCACATGGACGGACCCCCCATGTAAATTCACTGGTTCACGCCTTCTAATTCCCTGAAAACATGGCGACCATGGGCGGCCAATCCGGAAAGATCAAGGCGCATTCGACAGATTGGAGCGGGATGTCGGGTATGACATGCTCACGTGGCGCGTCTTCCCATACCGCGTAACGCGGCCCTTGCGTTTTATCACGACTAGTCCTCATACAACAAAAAGGCCGCCCTTCTTGGCGACTTCAAAATTTAATGGTGCGCCCGTGAGGATTTGAACCTCAGGCCTCCTGATTCGTAGTCAGGCGGCCCGGTGTTTTTATGGTCCTAAGGAGCCTCGAATCA
>JAKAAS010000379.1 GCA_021802225.1 Bacillota bacterium | reverse complement strand
ACGGCACCATCTATGCGGCGAAGATCGTTGGCGGCGTGTATGGAGGGGTGGTGTCCGCCTATCTCATTACCGGGACAGGAAGCTATACTTGGGCGTTTATTGTGGCTGGACTTATGGCGTTGGCTGGGGCCGGCATTGCAGCATTATTCTTTGCGCCGCCAACTGAAGCGGAAGTCCGCCGAGCAATGGAAGATGCGTTTGATAGCTCAGCATCGCTCCAGGCGAGGCCGCCCGCGTAGGGTCTCATGTATTGGTTGGGATCTCATGGTGATGCATGAGATCCCTATTATCTCTCGAAGAAGGAGATGTAACACATGCACGGACAAATGCTGATGCTGGCATCGCTATCTTCTTTGGGTTTTCTTGGTTTTCACCATACGCCTTGGTGGTTAATTGGGCTGGTATTAGCCGCCGCCATCGTATCGCGCAGTTTGACGTTGCTGATCTCGATGTGGCGCCGCAAAGATTAGAGACTTTGTTCTCTCTGGCGGCATGAGTTGCGACACCGAAACCTGTAACTTCCCGTGCTCGGGAAGAGACGCCGTGGAGGGATGCATAAAACTGTCGTTTATGCACGGGTCCGGTCCCCAAAACCTTCCGATGTGCTACGAGCATGGGCCGACTAGCTTTGGATTGGCGCGTCATCTGGGCGGGTTGCTCGTCACCTGTGCGGTGGTTGCTCCGGGACTCATTCCCCAGAAAGCCGCAGACTGGGCCAAAACAGTACGCCTCGATGCCCAACTCCAGCAAAGCATAGGACTCGCTCCTATTTCAGTCTAAGCCTTTTGTAAATCAAATCCCATTCCCGTGCAAACCCAATGGCCTTTACCACCCGTCACATGGGTAACGGAGGCGTTGGGCAAGGTGAATTGGTGAAGACTGGCGAGGTCCCAGCCTTGCAGATGGCAAATTAGGGACTTGAGGGCGAGCTGGTGCGAGACAATGACGAGGCGGGGATAGACACTAGCATATTCTTCCAATGCGCCTATCATACGCTTTTGCACTTCTTCCAGGCTTTCCCCGCCTGGAAACCGGAAGAGTTCAGGCGCTGTTTGATAACGGCGCCATAAAGTGCTCTCCTGCACGAGCACTTTGGGTATGCCCGCCCATTCCCCGACATCGGCTTCCCGAAGCCTAGCGTCGGGCTGGATGCGCTGACCAACTTCCGCCAGCTCTCGAGCTGTCTCTATAGCCCGCTCCAAATCACTGCTCACTACGGGATAGGGGGGCAGCACTCCCCGCAGCTTTGCCGCTTGCTGATGTCCCCGTGGAGACAAGGGGGCATTATACCAGCCCTGCAGTGTATGTTCCCGGTTGAGAGTGCTCTCGCCATGCCGAATGAAATAATAGTCCATAAGCGGCTCCTTTAATGTGCTATCACCAGACTACCACCAGCCGGGGTGGGTCATCAACCGCTCGGTCCGCATTGCCGTGAGTTGGGACCCGCATGCGGTATTGCTATGGAGAAGGAAAGCGCACAACAAGAGACACCGCTGGCCGCGAGGATTGAGGCGTTCGAAAATTATACACACCCCCGGGTGCAGAGCTTAAATGTAGTTCTGTTCAGCGAAGGTCTGATGCTATAATAAGGCGCATTAACCCGGAGCAAGGGTTTCCGAATGGCGGCATGCCTTGGCTTAACGGTCATGGACAAAGGACTGCTGAGTTTGGCGCATTCCACACGACCCGAGGGGAATTCTCAACCACTAAGCTTAGGCCGCCCATGGTGACAGCACTTAAACGGCACGGTTAGCCACATGGCCTGCACGTGAGGAGCGGCGGGCTCAGAAGGGAGCGTGGGCATGCGCACCGCAATACGGCGCACACTGGGGATCTTGTGGATTGCTGATGCTGTGCTCCAGGTGCAGCCTTTGATGTTTACCATGGACATGGTGACCAATGTCATGAAGCCTTTGCTGACCCACCAGCCGTTGTGGCTGCTGACGCTGTTGACCCAAGCCGTCAATCTTTTCTCTGCGCACCTGCTTTTGGGAAATGTTCTTGTGGCAGCCATTCAAATGCTGGTGGGCCTGTTGCTCCTGTTTCAGCCCACGGCCCGGGCGGGCCTGATGCTCTCCATAATCTGGGGCATGGGGATTTGGATCCTGGGCGAGGGGATGGGCGGGCTGCTTACCGGCCAGGCCTCTTTGTTCACTGGAGCCCCCGGCTCCGCTTTGCTTTATGTCTTGTGGGCAATGTTTTTGCTCCACCCATGGTCGCAGGTCAGGGATAAGGCGCGGCGCTTGCTAGAGTGGGGTCTGGCAACGCTTTTCGCTGCCGGCGCGGTGATGCAGTCCCTGCCCGGGTGGTGGACACAGCCTGTGCTGTTCTCGCAAATTGACAGCAACCTCACTGCCACGACTGTGCCGCAGCCTCACTGGGTTCAGGTGCCCATTTTGTGGATTATGGCAGCGGTGCAGCAGCATCCGGTCCAGTCGAATGGAGTGATTATCGTAATCTGTGCGCTTCTCGGCGTTGCTTGGGCCATGCGCTGGCCTGCCCGAACTCTCCTAGCGACCGCAAGCCTGATATGGCTCCTGGCAATTTGGTGGGTGGGGGAAGGATTTGGAATGCTTTTTGTCGGGATGGCGACGGATCCCAACACGGCCCCCTTAATTGCCTTGGGGGTCCTCGCGGTTTTCATGCCGTCTTCACGGCGGACCGGACAGCTGGGGCCGGGAATACTCCCGAACAGTACTCCCGGCCCCAATTCCACAAAGTCCCCCCTTCGCTGATCTTGCGCTGTGTCGGTCTAATGCCCAAACAAAGCCAAAAGGACCAGTCCGAAAAACACTGCCATGCCTGCGCAGTCAATCCCGGGCACGGGATTGGACAGTTCGCGCTGATATTCCTCAAGCACACGGAGCCATGCTCTTTGTCCCACCTCTTCATCCCCCTTGGAAGTCACGCTCTTCCTTCATTGTCCTGTGGCGAGCCGCTTCACGCGCTGGCCCCAAGGTGTATGCGGAACTAGGTCTTCAGTCCTGGCGTGGGGCGAGTCGGGTGCGAGCGCATTGCGGGGAAAAACGGCATGCCAAACCGCCCCTCAGCGGTAGCTTGGCGGGGGTTCCAAAAGGACAGATGCCTCGCAGCCATGATGCCCGTTTGGCGGGTTGTGGCATTTAGCGGATGCGCCGTAACACTTCACCGTTCAGGGCGGAGATATAAGGCGCTCGCCGTCAGGCGAAAGTTTTTCTCTGCATGCTGTGCCGTGATCGCTTGGTGATATCGTGACTATGTGCTCGCTCTTTGGCAATGGGACACGTTGGCGGATGTCTGGGAGATGTAAAATGTCCCGCATCGTCCAGACCCGACGTTAACCGGCCAAGTAACCGGAGACCTTCGGGCGACCGAATACGGGGCGTTGGGCTCACCTCTGTGCGGGTAAAGCTGACGTCAGTCG
>JAKAAS010000378.1 GCA_021802225.1 Bacillota bacterium | reverse complement strand
AGACCGACCAGGATATCCAGGACAAAATTTCCCGAGCCGTCCATCTTAGCCAGCAAAAATACTGCAGTGTCTCACAAATGCTGGTAAAAGCTTCGCGTATTGAGGCCAATATTTTTATCAATGGCGTGTTGGCGGAGACACTGACGCATTAGCCATCTTACTATTGGGCCATGCCCCGGCGCATGAAGACCGTTCACCCCGGACAGGCTATACAGGCGGGGAAAAAGGGTCTTCACAAGGAGGGGCAGCATGGAAGACAAAAAAGACAAGTCGGTCAGAGACTTCAACCGCGAGCGGTTCGAGCAGGAAGTGGCGCGCGAGTTGGGGATCGATTTAAGCGCTGCGGATTACCGGGCCAAGGGCAGCCGCCCGCCGCAGGAGTCGGACACAGCACCCGAGGGGGATGACACCCCTTCCTGAGCAGGGGAAGAGGCAAAGAAACCTAAAGCCGTTAGTCAGCTTTAGGTTTCTTTGTTTCTTCCCATTGAGTATAATCGGAAAAGAAATGGGGGACCGGATTTGGACGTGGGATTAATTGGATTGCCTCTGGCTGGAAAGACCACCGTATTTAATTTACTGACAGGGTTGAACGCTGAAACGAATGATTTTGGTTCAGGGAAGACGGAGTCCCGAAGGGGACTGGCACCTGTGCCTGACGGGCGTCTGGACCGCTTGACGGAATTATATCATCCCCGGAAGGTAACACCTGCGCAGATTACAGTCGTCGATGTCCCGGGACTGAACCGGACGGAGAGTGGCGGGCCGAACCGGTTCCTAAACGATGTCCGGTTGGTGGATGCATTGGTCCAGGTTGTGCGGGGGTATTCTTCCGACCTCCTGGGAGCGGCCAGCCCGCTCAACGATATTGAGGAAATGGAACTGGAACTGGGCCTGTCCGACTTGGACCTGCTCGAAAAGCGCCGAACACGCATTGGCACCAGCAAGAAGGTTACGGCTGAACTCAAGCAGGAGATGGAGTTGATTGACCGTCTCATCCGCGCTTTGGAGAACGATCAGCGCCTGAACCAGATGGATTTGCAGGAGGATGAGCTGCGGCTCATCCGGGGCTACCAATTCCTCACCCTGAAGCCGGCCGTGTGGGTGATCAACTTGGATGACCAGACTTTTCAATCCGGAGATTATCCGGACCGCGACGCCATCAACGCGCTGGCACGGGACAAGGATGTTCCGGTGGTGCTGATGGCAGCCGCTCTCGAAGAGGAAATGGAAGAACTGGCGCCGGAAGACCGGGCGGTCTTTATGCAGGACTTGGGGATTGAGCAGTCGGGCTTGGCCCGGGTCGCCCAGGCGATTTACCGCAAACTGGGTCTGCTGTCGTTCCTGACAGCCGGTGAGGACGAGGTGAGGGCGTGGACGATTGCGCAAAATACGTCCGCAAAAGCTGCTGCAGGGAAGATTCACTCCGATATTGAGCGAGGGTTCATCCGTGCAGAGGTGGTCGCTTTTAGTGATCTGGACCAGTGGGGCAGCATGGCCAAGGCGAAGGAACAGGGACACGTGCGGCTTGAAGGAAAAGAATATGTGATGAAGGACGGCGACGTGGTCAATTTTCGTTTCAACGTGTAATCCAGGGGGGTGGACTATGGACCAGTATTGGGAAAGAGCACAAAAGGTGCTGCCCGGCGGAGTGAACTCGCCGGTTCGGTCGTTCAAAGGGGTGGGCGGCACACCATTTTTTGCCCGGCGCGGCGAAGGACCGTATTTGGAAGATGAAGAGGGCCGGCGTTATATCGACTACGTGATGAGTTACGGGCCCTTGATTTTGGGGCATGCGCATCCATCCGTCGTGAAAGCGGTTACCGGCCAAGCGGAGAAGGGACTCAGCTATGGGGTGCCCACGGTCCTGGAAGTGGAGATGGGGGAAATCCTGACGCAGGCGGTCCCCGGACTGGACATGGTGAGGATGGTCAATTCCGGCACCGAAGCCACCATGTCGGCTATTCGCGTCGCGCGCGGCGTGACAGGCCGCAGCCGGATTCTCAAATTTGCCGGGTCCTATCACGGACACGGGGACTCGCTTCTGGTCAAGGCCGGGTCTGGAGCAGCGACGATGGGCATCCCGGATTCCAAAGGCGTGCCAGCGGCCCTTGCCGAACTGACGTTAACCTTGCCGTATAACGACACGGAAGGTTTGAAAGACATCTTTGAGCGAGTGGGGCCGGACATTGCGGCTGTTATTTCAGAACCGGTCGCGGGCAACATGGGAACGGTGCTGCCGGCAGCAGAGTTTCTCGAGACGGTGCGAGCTTTGACACGGCGTTATGGGGCCCTGTGGATCGTCGACGAGGTGATGACGGGATTTCGGGTAGACTGGGGAGGGGCGTCCAGGTTTTTTGGGCTGGAACCGGACCTCGTCTGTCTGGCCAAAGTCATCGGGGCCGGGATGCCGGTTGGAGCGTATGGCGGGCGCCGGGAGTATATGGAGCATGTTGCCCCTTTGGGGCCGGTTTACCAGGCGGGCACATTGTCAGGCAACCCGGTGGCCATGTCTGCAGGGATAGCGCAGCTGCGCGCCATTGGCGGTCCGGAGTTTTACCCGGCCTTAGCGGAAAAGACCGCGGCGCTAGCCCATGGCCTGGTGGAAATCGGCCGGCGCCACCACATCCCCGTCAGCACGAATACCATTGGCGGCATGTTTACGCTGTTTTTCCGGGACAGCCCTCCGCGCAACTTCGACGAAGTCAGTGCCAGTGACCGCGGGCGTTATGCCCAATTTTTCCACGGGATGCTGGCAGAGGGAATATTTTTCCCGCCATCGCCTTTCGAGACGGCCTTCCCATCATGGGCGCATAACGAGTCGACGGCAAAGGCCACACTGGAGGCAGCGGAACGGGTGTTTTCGCGCCTCTAGATCATTTGGAGAGAGGGAATCCATGTATATTCCTAGGCTCAATCCGTTTGCCTTTAGACTCGGCCCTCTTGGGGTGCACTGGTATGGCATATTTATGGTCATGGCCATTTTGGGCGGGTCGTACTACATTATTGAGCGTGGCAAACAGTTGGGAGAGGATCCCGATTATCTCTCCAATGTGACCTTGTGGACGGTGTTGTGGGGTGTTATTGGGGCGCGGGTAGTATTTGTGCTTGCCAACGAGCCGCAGTGGATATGGGAAGCCCCCGTGCAGATCCTCCAGGTCTGGGACGGGGGGGCTGGCCTATGACGGGGCGGTAGGATTTGGCGTGCTGGCCTTGTGGTACCAGCTGCGCCAAAAGCCGCTGGTGTTCAACCACCTGGTGGACTGGACAGTGCCAGGCATTGGTTTGGGGATATTTATGGTGCGCATTGGCAACATCTTCAACCACGAAGTGCTAGGGCGCATGACGGACCTGGGATTCGGACGGTGGCCGGAACAGCTGATCGGTTCGTCGATTGGCATCTTTTT
>JAKAAS010000377.1 GCA_021802225.1 Bacillota bacterium | reverse complement strand
GAGAATGCGTGTCCTCCATTATAATGTGCTGCGAGGAGTTTACACAAAACATTGTACAGTCTCCGCCCTTCCGCCGCACTCAGCAACGCTTCACCGAGCGCAATCTCGTAGGTCGTCCCTGTACCCTCTCCGACGCACTCCAAGTCCGACTGATCCATATTATCAATTGAGATCGTCACAAGGTGTCCTCTCTCTGGGCCTACAGGGAAAAATTGATGACTCCATCGATACATACTGAACGGTAGATCGGGACTCCAACGGGACAATAGCGCTTCCGCTAAAGGTTCCAGCACCCCCGGCACCGTGAAGTCCTTGGGTGCGGGCTGGATTCGCCATTCGGGATGCCAGTGGGGCATCCACTCGGCAGCTTTGCATAAGCGACTCGCTTCCCAATAACTGTCGGGGATGGGTACGACCTCGGTATCCCAGTCACAATGCGGGCAAATCTCTCCTATTTCACATTCCTCGACCTCATGCCCCTGCGGACATTCCGTCGCCACCTCGTACCCCTCTTCCCCAAACAGCGCGGCAAGTGCCGTGTTACGCTCAGTGTTCGTCATCGGCGTCCTGTCCCTTCCTCGTTGATGTAGGCCAACAACGCCTCACCCAGGGCCTCCTCGTAAGAGTGGCCGTATCCTATCGCGCCTCCCAGCACTACCTGGTAAGCAAAATACCCACGGTCGTAGCTCATCGTCCACCCTTCCACTGTCGTACAGGACAACAGACGGCGAACGAGCGGCTCTAAGATGCCGGGAATCGTAAAGTCCTTGGGTCTCACTCTGACCCGCCATTCGGGGTGCCACGCCATGTCGTCCCGATGCATGCTGGCCTCAATGTCCCATTTTTTCCTCAATAAGGAAAGCAGCACAAGGGTACCAGCGGGGTCTGCTGTAGGCCCATTATCTTCAACACACTGCTCACACAAATCCCCAACATTGGGAAGATAATTCCTTAATTCCTCATCGTAGAAATGGTGGCCCTGAGGGCAGGTCTCCGCAGGCTCGTAACCTTTCGGCCCAAACAGTTTAGCGAGCGCTGCGTTACGCCGTCTGTTAGTTATCATTTGCCACCAGCTCCACTAGGGTGTAAGCGAAGATCCCGCAGGGACTCTTCACTTTGTGCCCTACGTCTTCAAATCGCACGCGGCGAGATTCAGCATCGGGCACCATTCGCGCCCAGCCGTATATCACATCCCGAGTGCAAGGAAACTCGTAGTCCTCACCTAATTCGTCATCGTCAAAATATTGATGCATCACGTGAATTAAAGAACCTGCATCAACATGACCCCGCACGTAGAGATAAATATCTCCGTCGTCCGTGCGGAGTTCGCGAATATCCCCACTAGTAAGTTCTTTCTCTTGTGTGCCAGTCATTTCGTGCGCTCCTCTTTGATAGGCCTTATTGCAGGAATTTCCCACTGCCGTACACGCGCACGGCTATCCGGCGTTGCCAACAATAGACGGTCGCGATCGCTAAACCACGTATCCGGGTGAATTTTGCAGTCCACCCGCTTGGCGAACCAAATGCGTTCCGCCAAATTCAACTGATAAAGACTGGCCTGCTCGTTAAAAGCTCCCGTCGTCACGTATCGTTTGAGTTTTTCAGGATCCGCCGGAACCACGCCATATCGCGTTTCGAAGTCACGCACAGGAAGAACAATCGCAACATCCAAGTCTCTGGCATCCAGCTTCCACAAGGTCGACCCGACCAAGTAAACGGGACATCCTTCTTGCCGCGCCACCTCTTGCGCCCACTCGCGAACGACGAGAAACATGTCCCATGTCATCCTGTGATATTCCCATTGCGGTGCGAATTCCGCCTTATCATATTGAGGTGATAGTGATTCAGCCATCACCGCGCCTCCCCTGCCACACCTTGCGGAACGATAAAGTTTAATGTGTCCTGAGTTTGTCGAGCATGCGATTCACACATCCACAGCCGGTACTGCCCAATCGTGACAAGCGCTACGGCTTGCTGATCGCACCCAACGCACGTTTGGCCCTCGAACGTTGACCGCACCGATCCTCCCAAACGGACCGATAATCCATAATCAATCAGCACCGTGCCATCCTTCTGGGGGAATTCCGCCGTGCGCAGCTGGTTCCCTTGTACTACGAACGTTAATGTCTCACCGCTCACACTGGCAGGGTGGAGAATAAAGCCGATTCCTGTGAATCCAACATCCAAGGCGTCCTCCGCTTGGTAGACCACACTAAGGGTATGCTTGAGATTGCCGTCGCGAATAGCCTGATCTAGATACTGCTGTAAGGTTTTCACCAGCCTTCACCGTCCTCTCGTCTCTGATAGTCGCACCCGCTTACTGCGATAGAGGTCCACGATTTGCGCTGCAGAGAGCGCAACGTGACAAGCTTCGATCCGATATTGTGACATGGCTACTTCCCCGCTTTCTGTTCTGCGGACTCCCCCGGACTAGCCTCGGGCGCTGCCTGCGCTTCTCGGCCTACCACCATATATTCCTCCTGGCCTTCGGCCCACTTCACGAACTCCGCCATCCTCACAACCAAATGCGCAAATTCTTCTACGCTGATTGTCACTTCTTGGGAGTCGTTGCAATACTCTTCGGGGACATCCGGTCCTATGCCAATGCGAACGTGTCCATCGGCTACCGATTCACCCACGCTGACACGAATTACTTGGTCGTCTGCTTGTACCGACATTTGATAGCCGCCCATGGTCAATCGCCTCCCTTGGTGTTGTCCTCATCCTCACTCCAGATAATTTTGCGGGCCATATCCTGCGCCGCTTGGTGAACCTTTTGATGTAACTCCCGCCTGACCTCTCGGAGCTGCCGTTCCACGGACGCGTAATATAGCCATGCCATCAGGGCGGCCGCCGTGCCGGCGCCGAGCACAAACACGCCTAAATAACTCAGATAGCGCATACCCATGCCTCCCTTGATTTAGTCCGGGATGTCGTCCTTAATACAAGCACTACAGAGATCCTCTGCCACCCAATAGCATCCTTCGTCGCAGCCGGCGATGTCGGTACAGCCGCAGTTGCGGCACACAGCAATTCCTAAGACCTCCGGAGCCAACACCCGGAGCACCGCGCCCGGATCCAAGTCTGCGGCCTCTAAGACTGCGATAGCCCGAACCGCAAGGTCGTGTGCGGCCGGCTCTGTCATGGATTGCGACACACTCATATTCCACCTTTCTGCAGCAACGTGTAGATTAGCCGCCCTACTGCTTTCTTCAAGGAGTCCCCCCTCAGGATCCGAGGCCCGCCGTCTGCCTTTGCGGCCACGCCTTCGGCACAAAAACTATCCATTCCCCACAACTCATGCAGGTCATGGCGACTCGGACCTCGCCCGGCCGCAGCCTCTCCCGCAGCACTTCCGCATTCTCCTCGCCGCAACGAGGGCAGCGCCGGGAACCCTTTCCTGCATTGCCCCGTAA
>JAKAAS010000376.1 GCA_021802225.1 Bacillota bacterium | reverse complement strand
CATCCGTGCGGAAAAGGCCCTGATCACAGCCCGAAAAGCCCCGAAAGAGCCGTGGACCGCGGAAGAACGGGCGACCGTGCGGCCCAAGGTTTGGGTCACACTCTCCCTGTCTCTTTATGTCCGCCGCGACACACGCTATCCGGGCCACCTGCGCTTTGCCTTGCATGTGCCGATGGAAAAATATGTCCCCACACCGGAGAAGGCTAAGGCACAACTCGCAGCGGATCCGGGATTATCCGTCGTTACCGTGGATCTCGGTGTGAACCGATTAGCCGTGATGGGGGCGTTTGCGCTCGGACAATTGCTGGACACGCAGTTCATCTCGGGAGGCGCCTTGAACCACAAGCGCCATCTGCTGCTCCAGGCGATCAGTAAAAAACGGGCACAGAGCGGCAGGTTGCCCAAGGATGTTCACGACAATGTTCACCTGTGGGAGAAAGTCCGCCATCTCGACGAGAATGCCGCGCGGCAGGTGGCCCGCCAGATCGTCGATTTCGCCCTCGCCCACAACGCTAAAGTGATCGTCTTCGAGTACCTTCGCGGGTACGAAGCTCCGAAAGAAAAAATGAGCCGAGCCGGTCGCAAGAATCACAAGCGGGCCTACTGGCTGCGGGGTCAGATTGTGCAGTGGGTACGGGACCTCGCGTTTCGCGAAGGGATTTTGACCGTCGAGCGTAATCCCGCGTATACCAGTCAGATGTGTCCCCAGTGCCCCCCCGATTATCGCACGGTGGGGGTGCGCGTGAAACACACCTTCACGTGCTCGAATCCGAACCATTCCTATACAGCCGATGCAGATTTTGTGGGCATGATGAACCTGTACCGCAAGTGGAATGGCACCTTCCTCTATCCGCGAAAGAAAAACCGTGCGGATGAACCAAAGCCTATGCAGGCCACGGCCTAATACCGCGTAGGTCTCGTGGGGCGCTATCGACTCCCTGCGAGTGCCCCTGTGGTGGGGGAAGTTTCTGAGGGGGATCAGGAGGACGCTGGCTTGCCAGAAGAGGGACTCCCCCACACGCCGACAAGAGGATAAGTCCAAACGCCTCTCCCCTCTGCGGAGGGAGACAAAGGTCAGACGAAGGCGTTGTCTATATTTGTTTACGTTTTTAGGCAACTGCTGACACCACTAGGCCAAGACTTGGGGCAAACGGGTGCCTATGCGCTGGATATTGGATAGAAGGGCGTCGTGCGGATAATCCTGGCTCAAAATCGCGGCCACATAGTTGATGCGGGGCGAGTAAATGATGCCGACGTCATGGCTGGCTTGAGAAAGGGACCCGGTTTTATGAGCGGCGCTTACGCGGACCTCCCCCACAAAGTCCGAATCATCGGGGGCTTTGCCAATACTCAGCGGCCCCTGGCAGCGCTTGAGCAAGGCCACCATCTGATCGGATACAGCGAGAGAGATGGCCTTGCCGGTCGCCAGACGCTCCATCAGCAAGGCCATGTCCCGCGCCGTTGTATGGTTGATGCTGCCGCCACCTTCGGCTGGCACACGCTGGAGAGGGCGCACCAGTTCGGTGTCTGTAGTCCCTAGGCGGCGGGCCGTGGCGTTGACCGAGTCCACACCCAAATAGTCTATGAGAAGGTTGGTTGCCGTGTTATCGGACACCGTGATCATCAGAGCAGCTAAATCGCGCAGGGAATACTCGGTGTTCGGTGAGAGATCCTTTAAAACCCCTGAGCCGCCGACTTGGTCTTCTTTGCGCAACAGGAGCAAGTGGTCCAGAGATAGATGGTCCTCCTCAACCCGCCTGTAAAGCTCAATGAGAATGGGCACCTTAATGACGCTGGCCGACGGGAAGATGTCCGTATCACGGAACGCGAAAATTCTCCCTGTCTTGAGATTCTTGGCATAGACGCCGTAGTGGCCCGGCAATGTGTTTATCCATTCGCGCAGCTCCAAAATGCTGTCCTCCTTGTACCATGACTGAATGGCCATTATGCTACCCATCCATGATACCATGGACCTGTAGCTGGGTGCAGGTGCAGGCGCCTATTAGGGAATGCTCACCGCTGACCTGAAAACTTTTGAGCAAAGGATAGGATGGAATTATGAGTGTGCTGGTTCTAGGAAGCATTAATCTGGATTTGCTGGCCCGGGTTGACAAAATTCCCGCCACGGGAGAGACGCGCATCGCCCACAGCCTTTTAACCTCCCCGGGAGGCAAAGGCGCCAACCAAGCTCTCGCTGCCCGCCGGATGGGAGCCCAGACGAGCCTCATCGGTATGGTGGGGGATGACGCCTTTGCGGTTCAGGCTCTGCGGATCTTGCGTCAGGACGGTGTGGATCTCAGCAACATCGGGGTGAGTCATACCTCCAGCACAGGGCTGGCGCTAATTACCGTCGAGCCGGGAGGGCAAAACGCGATCACGGTGGTGCCTGGGGCCAATTATGAGGTGGGCAAGGAAGCGCTGGCGGCCTTGGAGCGGATTCTGACTGCGCGCGACATTCTGGTGATGCAGGCAGAAATTCCAGTGGAGGTGCTGGAGCGGGCGGCGATTGTGGCCAAGCGGGCAGGAGCCCAGGTGCTATGGGACCCCGCGCCAGCCTCTGACCATTTCCCCGCATCTTTGTTTCACGTCGATGTGATTGCCCCCAACCAGTCAGAGGCCGCAATTCTGACTGGCATGGAAGTGGAAGATGTCCGGTCTGCAAAAGCTGCCTCTCGCAAGCTCCGCGAGTTAGGGGCCCAGGTGGCTATTGTCAAACTCGGAGAGCAGGGCTTGGTGTGGGCCACCTCCCGCGGGGTTTTCTACGAGGCGGGCATCCCGGTTCAGGCGATTGACGCGGTGGGTGCGGGCGACGTGTTTTTGGGGGCGCTGGCTGCGCGATTGGATGCCCATGAGGTGTTGCCGGACGCCGTGCGCTATGCCAATGCCGCCGCGGCTTTGTCCACCACAAAAGACGGAGCGCAAGTCTCCTTTCCTACATTGGGGAGCGTGCAGGATTTCATGCATCCCTAGGAGCTTGCGGATTTTCTCCAAATCCCTGAAACAACAGGGCAAAGGGCCCCCAGGGCGGGAGGATTGTCAGGGCTCTTGTGTCTGGAAAAAAATATTTGGGGAAACCCGGCTGGACCCGTAACCTCCGCCGACTGGCGGGCGTTGTTAAGAACAAAGACGCCACCAAGGAGGGTCCCTATGAAAACCGCAGCAGACCAGAAACGGGCCGACTATTATCTTTACACGTGGCAAATCAGGGAAGTGCAGAAACTGTCGCGGGAACTGCAGCGCCCCCCCTCCGAAGTCATGCGCCTACTGCTGAGTGAGGCCCTTACGAAGCGAACGTCCAGGGAATCGTAAAAATTTGGAAAAGGGATCCCCCGGGGTCCCTTTTTTATTTGGCGAATTGGCGGCGGCCGGTGTTGGCGATGTAAAATAACAGGGAAGTCAGCTTGTCGCAGAAGGAGCCGATAACTTATG
>JAKAAS010000375.1 GCA_021802225.1 Bacillota bacterium | reverse complement strand
AGCCAATGATGGAGCGTTTCGTATTGAATCAAGCCGTTCCTCGGCTCCGGGCAGCCGGTCAAAATCGGTTAATCGGGCGGCGCGCATGATTTTGCTGACGTCCCATTAGCGCTGTAAGCGTGAGCGTATCCGAAGGTCCCTGCGCTTGAAGACCTCGGAGCCGCCGAACGCAATCAATTTTTGGCGGACATGGGGCTCTTAGGGCAAGCCGTAGCCGACGCCGGCGATTCTTGGCGCGTCAATGATGCGATTGATGGGAACTCCGACGAATTCCTTCACGCCCATGTGTCTCCGCGGTACCGGTGGGAATCAGAAGAACGGAGACAGGATCCGGTCTGGCAGTACCCGATGGAAATGTGGCAAATGCCGACGACGCAGTATGCGGAAGCCCTTCATGGGGACCTGCGAGCGCGGATCACTCAGCAGCGGGAAGAGCTAATGGGGGAGGCTGTTATCATGAACACGAGAGCCCTTCAGCCGCGAGGAGGTGTGTCTTGAAGGTTCGACTCACGGCCCATAACGACCATTGGGCTCGCATGTTCGAAGAGGAAGCCGCTGTGCTTCGACGGATTTTCGGTGACAACGTCGTGACGTTCGAGCACTTCGGCAGCACCGCCGTGCCGGGTTTACCGGCCAAACCTGTGATCGACATGATGTGCATCGTCCAAAGCCTTGAGCAATTCGATTGCGTGCCATGAGCCAATGGCGCGGCTCGGCTACGACGTGGCGGGTGAATGGGGCATCCCGGGCAGACGCCTGTTCCGCAAGGGTGGAGAGGACCGGACGCATCATAGTCATGTGTATGCAGTGGGGAATCCACAAATCTCCCGGCATTTAGTCATCCGAGACTACCTGAGAGCCCATCCCGAGGAAGTCGCACCGTGCGGCCAATTCAAAGAGACCCTGGCCCAGCGGTGGGATGATACGAGGGACTACAGCCCCGCCAAAAAACCGTTTGTGCAGGCATTGGAACAACGAGCTCTCCGATGGGACCGGGGATTACGTGCACGAAATACAACAGAACACGCCCATGATTAGTGCGCCGAATCACAGGGATTCGGGGGCAGAGCTGCCGCTGCAAGAAAGGCCTGAGAGCACATGGGGCAGCGGCAGGAGCGGAAACCGGAATATGAAAGATCCCCCTTGGAAACCTTAAACCCAAAAGGAGAGGGCGCCGT
Source organism: Bacillota bacterium (assembly GCA_021802225.1). Next base: position 2,283 of record JAKAAS010000375.1, on the reverse strand, counting down.
GTGCCCATCATGGTACGGGGTCGTGATCATTTTTTCCCGCATCAGAACCTGTTACGGGCCGCGGAGGACGTCGACCGGGTATCTTCTGAAAGATGGTTGTCGCCACTATTTGATCGCCATGCAGTGGGGGTGAGGATGGGCCGCCGTGACGATTCGGATGGTCATTGAGCCATGACGAGCGGTGGGGGAAAGCGGAAGAGCCAGGGTGCGGAAATCCGGTGCCCTGGGACGAGCGAGATCTCCGCTTAAGACCGGGGAGGATATCACGACTTGAGAATCGATGACCAGCTTTCCCCGCCGTGGTCAATCCACGGATTATTGGCGAGACCCTTGACAGGGAAATTATTCGCCGACCTGTCGCAATGCCTCGCGGTACAGTGTTTCACTGATTCTAAATCCGCTTTCGCGCAACGCATCCAAGGGCGTCTTCAGGGCTGGGATGAGCCCGGCTTCTCGCGCTAATAAGAGGACACCAAGGGTGCCTGTAGGATGCAACCCATACGCGATGGCAAACTGACGAGCGCTGCGGTCATCTAAAATGACACGAGAGATGCCGAGCTCGACGGCGCCAATAATCACTTCGAGCTCTCCCCGATGTAACCGTCCGTAAAGACGCTCCACCACGATTGGCGCTTGTATCGTGTACCCAGTCAGCGCACCGCTGTCCAAGCCTTGCCGTACCTCCAGTGCCCCGTGGAGATCCGACTCTTGTGCCACTTCTCGCACGACCGCATCGGGAACAACGATCGCGTCAAATAAGGTGGTCAAGAGTGAAAATTGATGGAGGACAGACAGGGCAATTAGCGGGCTCGCATTGCAGACGGCGGACGTCATGATGGGTCGTCGTCACGGGCCTTCTTTAGCCATGCCGTATCTTGTCCCCACATTTCCTCGGTATATTCTCCCCACGGTATCCCGCGTTCCTTCAGGAGGTCTATGAACGCGCCTAGGGATTGGCCCGCCAATTCTGCGGCGCGGGACAGGGAAACATAGTGCCCAGTAAATAACCCCACAGCGAGGGCTACTTGAATCCGTTCGTTCAGCGTTGTGCCTTCCGAGATTAGGTCGACCAGCGGAATGAGTTCCGCGGGCAACTCGACGTGGAACGTCTTCGGATCGATCGCCATGCGATTCACCTCCCATTGATTGTACTGCACCCAGAACCAAGTTCCTATGTTCCTTTCGAGAGGAGTGTGGGATAGGAAATCCTCATGGGGGCAGGCCGGAGTCGTGACGCTGTGTACCGCTATTTTTGACAAAATGGAAAGCAACACAGGCATCCTCGGACGAGCGAGGTGATCTCATCCGAGGAAAAGATGTGGGGCCGATCCGGGGGTCATGGCGTCCTACAATGGCGGTACCTCCTTCACCGAGCGCGAGAAACAACAGCGGGATTTCGTTTTGCCTTGATTTTCGGTATACGGTACACCGTTTAAGAAAATTTGTTTTATTTAGCAGGAGATTTGTCCCGCTTGGCGAATTACCTATTCATCAGGGAGGAGAGAGTCGCCTTGAGTGATGTATTTGATGAATCATCCGCCTCGTTGCGGCCCGTGGTGGCGCAAGGTCTAGCGGATGAGGTGTTCGGTCGGCTGAAACAGGCGATTATGGATGGCGACCTGCCCCCTGGGCACCGTTTGGTCGAGCACTTGCTGGCCGAAGAGCTGGGGGTATCCCGCACTCCCGTGCGTGAGGCTTTGAAGCACCTGACGGCAGAGGGGCTGGTGAGTGTCGATGGGCGGCGCGGCCTGATCGTGTCCCGCCTCTCGCTGGAGTCCATCAGCGCCGCTTACCAAACGCGTGAGGTGCTAGAGGGCCTGGCCGCACGCCTGGCAAGTCAGGGCCCTTATGACCGGGAAGCTATGCTGAGACTGGAGCATGCGCTGGCGGCCATGGAGGGCGGCGGGTTGCCCCCTAAAGAGTTCGACCGCGTGCATGGCCAGTTTCACGATACAATCCGGGACATGGCAAAAAACTCCTATTTGGACCGGTACTTGGGGGAGCTCACAGCCTTTCGGACGCAGATGGTGTCTTTGGACTGGATTCCCAAGACTCGGGTCAGCAATTCCCTGGCCGAGCACCGAGCCATTTACGAAGCGATCCGGAAAGGAAATCCTGATGAAGCGGAATTGCTGGCGAGGCGTCACGTGGCAGGAACCAGACAGGCGCTGCTCCGCCGTCTGCAGCCCGAGGATGAGAACTGAACCGCAGCACACAAAACATCTCCTAGGGAGGAATTAGGGTGAATAGTAGACAAGCTCTGTCTATTGGAGCGGCAACACT
>JAKAAS010000374.1 GCA_021802225.1 Bacillota bacterium | reverse complement strand
AGTTGCATCAGTCTGCGTTATAAAATCGCGGCGAAAAACCCCTTGGTTACGTTATGAGGATGAAAGCCGCTGGGGTCTTCCCTCTCGATGAGGGCTTGAACAGTTTCCTTAGTTGTCACGAGAGGCCCTTATCGTTGAGCCTACCCCCTGATTCCCCTTGTGCAGCCCAGTTTATCTACGTAAGGACATCTCTTTCATTGCGCGGCTTATTCGGGCAGACTTAAGGCGCTGAGGATCTTTTCCACGGCTCGCTTCTCTATCCGGGATACGTAGCTGCGGGAGATGCCCAGACTTTCAGCAATTTCTCGCTGCGTCAAGCGTTGTGATTTTCCATTCAAGGCAAAACGGAGATTTAACACAAGGCGCTCTTTGCGCGTGAGGCTCTCTACAAACTCCGTCACCCATTCCATGATCATGCTGACCTCTACCGTATCCGGCACCTCCTCCCCACTCGAGAGCACATCCATCAGGAGAATCTCATTGCCATCCCGGTCAATGCCAATTGGGCTGTATATGCTGACCTCATTCTTGACCTTTTTCTGATTCCGCAGATACATTAGCACCTCATTGTCAATGCAGCGCGCGCAATACGTAGCCAATCTCGTTCCCTTGCCCTGATTGAAGGTGTCAATGCCCTTAATAAGACCGATGGCCCCGATACCGATTAAATCGTCCGCCTCAATGCCTTTATTGGTATATTTCTTCACGACGTGCACAACCAATCGCAAGTTATGCTCAATGAGGCGTTGCCGGGCCTCAAGATCTCCTTGCTGCATCGCGTCGAGAGCCTGTTTTTCCTCCGCATCCGTCAGAGGCTGGGGAAAGGCATTGCCGCCAATATAGCCGGACAGCCAGATCGCACCCTGTACCGCTGCAGCAGCGATCAGGGCCAGTAATCCTAAACCCATTTCCATCACGCTCCCTCGCGTGTTAACGCGCGAATTCGTTGCCCCACCATAATATGAACGCGCGCTCAAAGGTGTGCATGACCACAACAAAAGAAGCACGGCTTGTTCACGGCCCAATAGGGAGGAGTGCGACGTAGAGGAGAATCCAGAGAAAAACGTTGGGGGCCCCCTTATCATTAAGTGTGCGCACCCCTGTTCCGGGCAGGCATGGCGAACAGCACAGTCCGGTATTTGCCGCCACCAGCCGCGCACAACTGTGCGCCATGTTCACCAATCGTAATATAATTGCTAAGAGAGCACGTCAATCTGGGTCGAAACCGTAAAATCGTCGCGATTTCCTGCGGGTCCTTGGGGTTGGAACTTCCGCGCGCAAGATTCGGCGGGGCACCGGAATCAAGAAAGTGGGCAGCACATGGGCCGAAGGCCGCCCGAAAGACAGCGTCCTCGCGGCCACTTTCATGGTTTCTCACTATTGAGAGGGTGACGGCTTGGCCGCCACCCTCTCAATAGTGCGCGATCAACCCGCCAGCAAACACATTTTGGGAAATTCACGCTGTCACAATATGGTGACCTCTACCCACGGCGAATAAGTTATTAACCCGTTAGACGATGAGCGGCCACTGCGGGCGGCACAGGGACAGGATCTAGAGCGGAGTAACCGTCATTCCGTCACGCTGCATTCTGTCTGCTTGCGCACTTTGGGAGCACGTTCCCGAATCTGATACTGCACACGGTCCTCCGCCGCTTGAGACGGGGAATCCTTGAGTACCATGCATCCCCGGGCGACTGGGCATAGCAGGCATTTAGGTTTGCGGGCGGTGCAAACCAGCGCACCCATATCCATGGCGGCATTGTTGAATTCGCGGGCTTGTCCACCGGGAACCACCGCTTCCGCCACCGCCCAAAGCTGATGCTGAACGTCTGCCCCGGACTTCTTATAATCGATTCCAAAATATCTTCCCACCAAGCGGTTGACATTTGTGTCCAAGACTGGCGCATCATCCCCAAATGCAAACGACAGAATAGCTCCGGCGGTATATCGCCCGACCCCTGGCAGTCCCATAAGATCCTCCAGAGTGCGCGGAAAACTGCCTCGGTAGCGGTCGACTACCGTCTGTGCAATCGTGTGCAGCCACTCTCCCCGCACTTTATAGCCCAAGGGATCTGTAATCTCCTTGACATCTTCAAGAGAGGCCCGCGCCAAGCGGTCAATCGTGGGGAACACCTCGAGAAATCTCAGATAAACGGGCTGGACCGTTTTCACCGTCGTCTGGTGCAACATAATTTCAGATACCATGATATGGTATGGGTCGGTTGTTTTCCGCCACGGAAGGTCTCGTCCTTCCTTGCGGTACCACTCGAGAATTTCGGATTGAAAAAGTTCGAGATCCTCGGCGGCCAAGTCCGCCCTGTATTTGATCCGTTTCATGAACCCACTGTAGCCGAGACCCCATAAGTTTTCAAGTGTTCGGTTCATCCTGCCAGCGTGGGGACGTCTGGCCTTGGCCCGAACCGACTCCGTTTTCCGCCATGTGTTCCGTGACAGACCAGGGGGAATCCTTTCAAAATGAGTTGTGCTTTATAGGAGAACTGGCCAGCGAATATTCGCGACAACGACTGCCCGGCCGCACGCGGTATAATAAACAGAGATCTGCCCGCCCCAAGAGACACTGTCCGCGGATAGCCTACCGCGCTTGTGGCAGCAGTGCCAGCCACCCGGTTGCCGATCTCTGCAAGTCAACTAGCCCGCCCTAAATGGCGAAGCTTACGGTAAATCGTAGGCCAGGTTGCCCAGGGGACTGGGAAACCGGCAGACATTGGTAACAGGTCGTCAAGACCCAATCCGGGATGTGGTGAAGGCTATCGTCACCAAGGGCAAGAAAGCCGGAACCTATCCAGGCCGCGTCGCCATACGGGCCCGTGGCAGTCTCAATATCCAGACCGGAAAACGGCTTGGTGCATGGCATCCGTCACCGTTTTCTGCACGCTCATTCGGCACGCCGGCGGCCATGGATATTCGGTGACCAAGATAGCATGGAACAAAGGAGCAGCGCAAATCGATGAATCCGGCTGCGGGAGCGGGTCGCCAACTAATGGACATGAAGAAAGGAGACTAGAAATTGACCTATCACGATGCTCACGTGCACTTTTTCCCCACCCCGTTAAAAAACGCTATCGACCAATGGTTTGCCGCCGCTGGATGGCGCCTGCACTACCGCGGCATGCAATCCGAATCTCTTCTGGAGAACCTCAGGGCGGATGGAGCTGACCACTTGGCGGTACTGGTCTATGCGCACAAACCCAAAATCGCCGCATCTCTCAATTCCTGGCTGTACCAGTTTGGCTTGCAGCATGATGGTTTGCACTTGTTTGGCACGGTCCACCCGAGCGACAGCGACATGGCCAGTGAAGTCGCGCGGTGCCTCGATGAGTGGAATTTTACGGGATTTAAACTGCACGCCAATGTTCAGCAAGTTTCCGTGGATGATCCCCGTCTCACACCGTTGATGGAAGGTGTTCTGGCACGCCGCCGCGGCCTGGTAATACACGCCGG
>JAKAAS010000373.1 GCA_021802225.1 Bacillota bacterium | reverse complement strand
ATTGGACACGGGTTCTTTCGATTTACGGTCGTAAACCAACTCAATGCCGACCAACAACCCCATCCCTCGAATGTCTCCGACATAGGGAACGTTTACCAATGCGTCTTCAAACCATTTGAGCAACTGGCGGCCAGATTCTGCACTTCGTAAAGCCAGGTGTTCCGCTTCAATAACATCAATATTCGCCAAGGCTACCGCGGCCGCTACAGGATGGCCTCCAAAAGTATTGACATGTCGCAGATGACGCCCACTATCCGGCCCACCTAGAAAGCCCTCAAATAACTCTTGGCTAAACGCTGTTGCGGAGATCGGCATGTAACCACTGGCTAATCCCTTTGCCATCGTGACAATATCGGGCTGAATACCGAAATGGGAGTGCGCGAACATGGCCCCAACTCGTCCAAATCCTGTAACCACTTCGTCCACGATGAGTTTGACATCAAATGCCCGTGCAATCTCCTCAACCTTTTTTAGGTACTCCGCTGGAGGCACCATCACGCCGCCCCCTGCGGTGACGGGCTCGATGATGATTGCAGCCACGGTATCCGCCCCTTCAATCTCAATCCTTCGAGCAAAGTCAGCAGCACATTGCAGATTGCATACTGGGTACTCCAGATGAAAAGGGCATCGATAGCAATACGGCTCGGATACTTGGATAAATCCCGGAGCGAGGGGCTCATAGTCCTTCCGCCGTTCAGGCTGGCCGGTAGCCGCAAGGGCGCCCATCGTCGTTCCATGATATCCGCGAAATCGCGATAAAATCTTTACTTTACTCGGTTTGCCCTGTTGCTTCCAATATTGTCGAACAGCCTTAAATGCAACTTCGTTGGCCTCAGACCCCGAATTTGAAAAATACACATGAGGTGTATTGGGCAGATATGAGGCCAATCGTGTGGCGAGTTCGATAGCACGCGGGTGACTTTGGGTAAGTGGATAATACGCTAATTCTCGTAGTTGCCGAGCACCCGCTTCAGCCAACTCCTGCCGCCCATATCCCACATTGACACACCAGAGGCCGGCCGCCGCGTCCAAATAGGCTCGTCCGTTATCGGCATAGACGATCGACCCTTGTCCATGGGTAATCACTAGCGGCCTAGCCCCCTCGATAAAGGCCTGATGTTGAGTCAGCGGATGCCACACATGATCCACGTCCAGATTGCCTAGCTGAACATCCCGAGAATACTCAATCATTATAATCAACCCCCTTTTCCAATATTAGCAGTGTTCTGAATTAAAATTAAAGCACACGGCCATAGTTGTCAAGACATAATTACATATCTTCGAGTTGCTCAATTATCTCGCTGTCAAAATTCAGTTCTTTTGGCAACGCATGGCGTCGCTGCAAGACTGTAGCGTACACCACCATAAACGCCAGAAAGAGAATGCCAGCCCACACTGACACCCGGGTTAATGGGGAAATTAAAAATGCAGCAAAGATCCCAATCAAGAGCACTAATCCGATAATGGGGAGAATCGGCCACCACGGTACCGGATACTCCAGCGATTTCGGACTGATCTCGGAGTTGGTAGTCCCCATTTTACGACGAAATTGCAATTCGGAAACAATAATCACGCCCCAAATAAACAAATCCGCGAACGCCGAAGCACTAGTGATCCACACGTACACTTGGTTCGGGGCGACATATGTAATGATAATGCCCAAAAAAATCGCAAGCGCCGTGACCCACACGGCAACATTCGGAATGCTATTCCGATTGACTTGTCCTAATTTAGGAGATAGCGTGCCTTGGCGCGCCAAACTGTACAGCATTCGCGATCCGCCGTATAGGCCAGTGTCACACGACGACAACCCTGATGCAATAATAATGGCATTGATGATGGTCGCAGCTACAGGAATACCGATGCGTGAAAACATTAAGACGTACGGACTTCCTGCGTGATGGAGCAAATAAGTCCACGGGAACGCCGATAACATAATTACCATCGATCCTACATAGAGGACGCCGACTCGGAGAGTGACTGATCCGAAAGCGCGTTTAAGTGCCTGCGTAGGATTGCGCGACTCCCCGGATTCTACCGCCAGTGTTTCAATACCGCTATAGGCTTGAACCACCAGCGACATCGCCATAAGCAGACCCAGAATCCCGTTTGGCATAAATCCGCCATGAGTCCAGAGATTAGTAATGGTCTCGATATGTCCTTGAGAAAACACCCCAGTAAACATCAATAGGAGGCCAAAGGCCATAAACGTGGCTACAGCTAAGATCTTTAATAACGCAAACCAGAACTCGATTTCCCCAAAAATTTTCACGACCAATAAGTTTGATCCTGTGAAGAGAATTAACGCGATGAAGCCAGGAAGCCACACAGGGAACCGCGGATCCCAGAATTGGGCAATTTTACCGATGCCAGCTAATTCAGACATCACGGTCGCAATCCAATAAAACCACCACATACCCGCGCTAATAAATCCAACTTGTGGACTTAAAACGGCGGATGCGTAATAACTAAAAGAACCAGACACAGGCGAATGGACCACCATTTCACCTAGGCTTCGCATGACAATAGCGACTAGCACTCCGCAGAGGATGAAGTCCACAATGACGGCTGGCCCAGCCAGTTTCACAGACACCTCAGCACCATAAAACAGTCCCACTCCAATAACCCCGCCGATGGCCAGCATGGATATTTGCCGGGTCGATAGCGTTCGTTGCAAATTAGATGCCATAATTTTATCCCCTCCCAAGTAATCTACATCTCGCTGGCTCAACGCCAGTACAGAAGACTTAATTATCACTATCTTCCATATTTACCACACTAAACTAAAGATGTAAATACATACAGACATCTTTATATCATGATGCTAACTTCTATTCCCGCCGTGTTTGCGTATGATCGTGCGTAATATTCAGTAGTAATAGCCAAATGAACGGACTTCTAGCATGAGGTACGAGGTGTTTGTCCATAAATCACGTCCCCTATTACGCCCTGTTAATTCGGCAGCGTTGGAAGGATTTTGTACGTTTTTCTCGAATTACTCTTATAAACAGGGGCATCGTGGAGGCTTCTCGCCCGGGTCTCTTCCCGTTTCCGCGAGCCGCCCTGCCAACCTCGGAGGTGGAGGCGTTGGACTTGAGCGAAGCGGAACGCGTCTTCCATAATCAGGGGCGGGCGCCCCCCGCTTACGCGCCCAAAATGCTCTTGAAATTGGTCGCGTATGGCTACTTGACGCAGCGCTTTAGTTCTCGCTGCATCAGCCAGGCATGCCAGGAAGACTTGGGGTTTATGTGGCTGGCCCAAGTGATTCTACGCTGTATGGGTCTGGGCATGGTGGGCTGGAAACTGGGGGCGCTAGATGGATCCAAGGTCCATTCTGATGCATCCAAACATACAGCCATGTCCTATGGACGGATGCAGACAGTGATTCCCCAGTGGTAAGCCGAACTGCAGACGATCGTCGCGGCCCATGGGGCCGCGGATGACCAAGTACCCCTCGAGCCCCATAAC
>JAKAAS010000372.1 GCA_021802225.1 Bacillota bacterium | reverse complement strand
CATTCCAATCAAAAGCTTGCATCTTATCCGCTCCTTTGTTAGAGTTGCCCAACGAAGCATAGCAAGACGCAGAGCCGTTGTCCAGCATAACCGTCCTATTCGTACGTTAAAATTTCAGGCCTCCTTAGTGCACCGAGCCATCAGATTTTCCTCATAATAATTCCTCCCAGCGCACGGCATCACAGTGACGCTCCATTGTTCAGCACTATTTTGAGGCCGACGAAGGCTTCCCGGATCGGGGGGGCAGCCGGTGGGTTTCAATAAGGAGAAGATTCGCTCATGGGGCATCCACATCCATCCGAATGGGGAGTTAAGCCATTTACGAATTCTGTCTCGGGATAGCAGTCGATCCGTTCGATCCACGGAAACTTATGCCTCGATTTCCTTAACCTGGCAGCATTGGTGCATGGTGCCGCCAGTCATATCAAAAACACCGTCCTGGGGGCGATCTATCGGCGTATGGTGCGGCGAATGCCCATAACCAAGACGATGACCACCTTGGCTCATCACCTGCCAATCATTGTCAATTAGCAAACTCTTATGCACTTTTTCGAAAACATAGAAATTTCGGTGATTGATCTCTGTGGGAAATGGACAGTATGATACAAAGGCAGCGAACACATTATCTAATCGGCACAAATGTGCACAGGGGAGGTTGGTTATGGGCATTCAATTCTTGGAAAATGATAGGATGCGTGGGTTTCACAGGAAACTTAATATTTTGTCATCCGGCGGTGCATTTCTCGACGGGTTCGACCTTGCGGTGGTGGCAGTCGCGTTACCGATCATCGTAAAAGATTTTAGTTTGGGCCCATTGGTGACTGGGTTGGTGGCTTCATCAATATTGATTGGCAATTTTCTCGGCATGATTATTTTTGGATATCTCACGGATCAAATCGGACGTCGAACTATGTATGTCATTGATTTAGTAACGTTTGTTGTTTTCGCGTTGCTCACGGCTGTGAGCACGAATATTGGGGAAGTCATAGCTTTTAGGTTTCTCCTCGGGCTAGGAATCGGGGCAGACTATACAATATCTCCGACGTTAGTAGCCGAGTTTAATCCCACCCGAAAACGCGGAGGACGGGTCGGACTGTTAACCGTCGCATTCTTTATGGGGTCTCTCCTTAGTTACTTTGTGGGGCTAGCTGCCCTTCCACTTGGTGCTGATGCGTGGCGGTATATGGTAGGATTTGGCGCGGTTTTGGCCTTAGTGGTTTTATACTTCCGAAGGCAAATTCCGGAATCACCCCGGTGGTTGGCCGCCCAAGGCAAGGAAAAGGCTGCCCAACGAGTCATCCGCGAACTTACGGGCGAATCTGGTCCCGTTAACATTCCAGTAGCGGTGGCTACCAAATGGAGTAGTTTATTTTCGAAAAACTTGATCAAACGAACCCTGTTTATTTCGATTTTTTGGTTTGCATGGGATGTACTGTACTATGGAGTTAGCCTCTTTTCTCCGACGATTTTGAAGGCCGCATCACATGCATCAGAAGTGATAAGTATTTTAGGCGCAAGCTCCATTACAGTGGTGTCGATTATTGCGTCTTTGATAGCCGTCTATGTTTTGGTGGACAGATGGGGACGTAGACCCAGTCTCATTTTGGGCTTTGCTGGTCTGACCATTGTGCTGCTCATTCTCAGTTTAACGGGTCACCCGACATTCGCGGTGTTGCTAACCTTGTTGGCTCTAGGAATCTTTCTTGGAAATCTCGGACCGGGAATCTTGCCCTGGATTTATGCTACCGATCTGTTCCCGACAAATTTACGATCAGCAGGCACTGGGATTGGTGCCGCAGCTGGCCGTGTGGGTGGAATTCTAGGGGTTCTCGTGTTTCCTGGCATACTTGCTGCCTGGGGTGTGAGTCACGCAGTCTATTTATTTGTTGCGGCAGGAGTTTTAGGGTTACTCGTATCGATCTTTTTAGCTCCTGAAACAAAGCAACAAACATTGGAGCAAATCGAGGAAGCACTGGTAGATACTGGTGTCGCGAAGATTCCGTTACCGAATTCTTAAGCAGGACGTATGAGGTGTCTACTCACCTTTTCAGAATACCTGCGGATACGGAGGATTAATCAATGGGTCAAAAAGTGAGGATTTTACACATTTCGGATCTCCACATTGAAGAATTGCCAGCCAGTCGATATGTGGAAGTCGAAAAATCTTTAGCTATAGCAACTGAGCGCCTCATCACTTTGCGACCTGATTTGGTGATTGTGACGGGTGATTTAACTACGCATGGGAGTGCTAAAACAGGAGATTTGATTTTGGCAAAGGCATGGTTGGACGGACTGGGCGTCCCGTACCTAGCCATTGGAGGTAACCACGATCTGGGAGCGAATCGAACTCGCGGACTCGATTATCCTGAAACGGAGTTTTACGAGGCGTTGCCGTTTCAAGATACTGGATTTGCCCGACTGTTCAGGACCAGTGTCGTGAATGCAGTAGACCTTGGACCGGTGGAGGTACTCACGCTTAATATAAGGAATGGCGATCCTGATGGAACCATCCCGCTTCTTCATGATCGGATTAGAGAGGGTACTAAACCCCTTCTGGTTTTTGGTCATTATCCTTTGGTGAACGTTCGGGAACACGGCGTGTTGGCGAATTTTGGGTTTAATGAATTTATTCCTGATAGTGTAGATCGGTTGCGTGACGTGATAGCCAGTTCGCCAAGAATTAAGACCTATGGGTGTGGACATGTACATGTCAATTCCGTAAGGAGACTATCCCCAGGTTGCCTACAAATGTCCGCAGGTGCGTTGGGGCCCGGGTCGAGCAGTTACCGAGTGTTGTCTACGGATGGCAATCGATTGCACTATGAAACCTTTCTGGGAGGGGGCCCTCTAGGATTTTGGGACCAGCTGATTACAAACTTCAGCGAGAACCCTGAATATCATTTAGGTTCGTCGTGGGAGCGGAGTGGAACCTTTAACATCCAAGAGCAGTCAACGATCTCTTCTTTGAGACACGAGGCTAACGGATGAATCAGACCCATAAAGGTCTCCGTGTGAAAGCTGTGATGTTCGACATGGACGGCACGCTTATTTGATATCCTCCCGGTCATTATCCAGGGCATCCGTTACCAACACGGATACGGAACGGGACCACGTTGATCACCGAAGGAGATATCCGCTCCTGCTGGGTCCCCGTGAGAACCACCTGTCAGCGGAACAACTGGGAGTCATGGCTGCCATAGATTTTGTCGAACAGTATGAGAAGTTTCTTTTTGAACACGGACGTCAATTAATGCTGGAGAAGTTGCATGAATCTTTGACATTGGTTTCAATGACGAGGATATTTGTTGGGGTATTAACAAATAAGAGTAGCCGCTTGACGCGTGCGTCTGCGAGGATCTTGGGGATTGAACCGTCCGGTATGGCAGGATTTGTTGTCTGTCCGGTATGACAAATCGTATGGGGACCGGCCTATCGGTGCCGGATCGTCATGTGGGCGGACACAGGTTAT
>JAKAAS010000371.1 GCA_021802225.1 Bacillota bacterium | reverse complement strand
GATCAGTCTCATTCAGCAGTGGGGTTAGTAACAGTGGTGGACGGTCTGTGGCAAGTGTTCTCAGTTCGGCATCACACGAACGAACCGGAGCATGATGGCCGTCACCATGTTGCATAAGTGGATAGGCACTGTTCGGATGTACCGCTCTTAAGACGGAACAACCAACCACAATCCGTTTCAAAAGGCGAGATTCAAAACCGAGTTTCAGCCCACGCAATCAAGGCGTGGGCCTTTTGTGTGCGGAGTGGCGCCACATTCACGGCAAGGCGGTTGTTGCCTACACCAAGTATTAGGGGGCACAAACCCTCTCATTCTATTGAATGCTGTGGCTGGGAAGGTCCGGCGTGTAAGAACTAAAGGGAATCAACGTTGTCGTCAAAACGATAATAATCCCTAGCGCTCCCCATGAGTAAAATGCGGTCATCACACCAAAATGAGTTGCGGACAATCCTGCTACCAAAGAGCCTATTCCTGCGCCTGAAATTAGCAATATCCCTCGTAATGACATGACCCGTCCTAAAACCTGTTTAGGAATGTGGGCTTGAATCCATTCGGAAATAGCGCGGGACGCCATGGCATTAGCCAATCCTTCGAGTACTAAGATTACTAAGGCGACAAAAATCACATGCCAGGTTGCCAGAGCTAAAAATGCTAGTGACAACCCTGAAAATCCGATAAGGATCCGATCTTTCGCCGTCAGTTTCTGTACTTGCGGTGTGCCAATAAGTTTCCCCCCGAGCCATTGCCCTATGGCGATAGCTAACAATGCCCAGCCGTACCGCGCCGTGGGTTGGTGCCAAAGCCGGCTGACAGCCGGCGCGGTCAACACGTTGGCGCCAAATACCAAGACCGCTCCCAAAAAGCTGATCCCTGTGAGCCATGATAGTGTCCGGTTGGCACGAAAGGCCGATAACGCTTCCGCATACTGCTGTTGAGCGGATGTTGTAGTAAGAGCAGAATTCTCGCGAGAGCGCCACTGCGCTTGATCGACCTTCACCGTCGCTACACGCACTGCAGACACCACGAATAATATCGCGGCGATTATGAAGATTCCGGGTATCGTCTGCGGACGTACAAACCCGACACTCACAACAATATAGGCTGCAGCTCCAGCTAACGACTCCCACTGCTGAATGAGACTGATCATATTTTTAAGGTTGTTACCGGCCAAAACGGGGGTCATAGCCTGAAATGCGTTGTTGTAGAACGCAACCACTACAAATAGGAAAAAATAAGCAATGGTATCGCCCCATAATGAGGGAATTACCGCGAGAACCAAAACAACCAGCGCCCGAAGAATATTGCCCCAGATTAATATCAACCGCCGGGATACACGGTCAATCCAAGCCGCACTGGTTAGATTACTCAAAATTCCAGCCCACCAAGGCATCGACAACACTAGACCTAAAGCCGCGGGACTGTGAGTTCGATGAAGAATTAACAAAGCGATGGCCACTTCGATCATGGCATCGCCGCCAGCGGACAACGACCGAGCTTGAGCCAACTCACGTCCTTCTCGTGGCACGAGTGTTGAAATAGGTTTAGGCATTCAGGACGTCTCCTCCTATTTTTATCACATAGGCATTATGACAACTCTGACGTCTCCTGTCCTTCAGATTTTGTCGAATGTTCTTGAACCAAGTGAAACTTTGTCTAGTTCCGGAACCCTACACCATACCAGTAGAATGATGGTCACGGTTATAAATATTCGTTAAACTTAAATAACTCGCGGTTAATTATTACTCTACTCCGTTAAAGTATTAATAACTCCTAGATAATTTCACGATAAATCTTCCTCCTGTGCCTTTCTTCCCTTTGATATCAGGGACATCATGTGCACCAAAATAGAACCGGAGGCCTGCAATTTTTTCTGTCAAACATTCTTCGATAACACCCCAGGTTCCCGCAATAGTGTTACTCTGGTAGTTCTGTTCCTCGGGTTTCGTATCCAAATGGAATAATAAACAAGCCAATCACAAAGGCAACCGCTGTTAAAGCTACCGGAGTGCCCAATGTCCCCATTCCATGAACCAACGCGCCAATCAGAAATGTTACTCCAGCCCCTATAAACCGTCCGATAGAAGTGGAAAAGGCAAACGCTGTCGCCCGCCTGTCAGTTGTGTACTGTTCGGGTAGCCACAAACTGAACATTGCAAAATTCCCCCCTCCAATCCCCAGAAAGAATAACACAACAATGAAGGGAACGAGAGCGTGAGGCAGATAGAAAGCCCATCCAAAGGACAGCACGATTGAAATCACCATGAGGGCATAGAATCCCGCCAAAGTAGCCTTGCGGCCGAAACGTTCAGCTAAAGGCACCAACATAATGCAGCCGATTATCGTGCCGATGGAAAGTAGCCCGGTTCCAAATGACGCAAGATGCACTGCCGCCGACGGCTTTGCTCCCGCTTTTTCTGCCAGTTGCATGATCGCGGTAGGTTCGTACACCGCGCCAGCCCATAGACCAATAATTGCCACGGTCAGCAGAGTTGAGAATTTAGCTAACGCGTGACAAGATGTTCCGTGGAAAAACTTTCAGCGGTAATTCCTAGCCTGGCATTACTCCTGCTATTACCTCGTTCCTCAAATAGGCCAACGTATTCCGTAAACACCTCACATACTAAGATTGGTCAGGAAAGCGCGGTCGTCTTTTTTCGGTAAATGCCCGGATTCCCTCGGAAAAATCTGGCCCTATCCACGACTCCGTGACTTCAGCGGAATTAAGTTGCAAAAGACGTGCGATGTTTTCCTTGACCGCCACAAGTGATGGAAATGATTGCGCTAGGATTTTCTGAGCAATGGAGGTGATTTCATTGGAAAGGCCTACTTCATCTTCAACCAAATAATTTAATAGGCCTATACGCCAAGCTTCATCTGCTAGATAAATACGCCCGGTGTAAATAAGGTCTTTTGTACGACTGAGTCCTAGAATTCGAACCAAACGCTGTAGAAAAGGAGGCTGCAACGTAATTCCCAAACGTCCTACCGGCATACCAAAACGGGCACGTTGAGTGCCTATCCGCAAGTCGCAGGATAGAGCTAAAATTAAGCCTCCGCCGAGGGCGGCTCCTGGAATTGCAGCGATACTCGGTATGGATAAGGACTCGATCGTCCGTGCAGTCAATTCAATCGAACGAAAGACTCGGTCGACATCGTTCAAGGACAATTTGGCAAGTTCTCGAATGTCACTACCAGCTGTAAATACCCCGTGTTCACCAGTAATGGTCAAAAGGCGTATGTTTGAGGGCAGTTCTTCTACCCATCTCTTTAAGTCTTCCCACATTGCTTCGGTAAGTGCGTTGCGCCTGGTCGGGCGATTTATCGTAATATTCGCAACGGACGCATTTAGACGTAATGTCAATGTTTTATCCGCGTTGGCACGCTCAGCGGGCATATAGACACCTGGCTTTCGTTGACTATCGATATTATATTAGATGCAAATTATCATATCAATTATAACTTATCAATAAATATATATAATAAATAACATG
>JAKAAS010000370.1 GCA_021802225.1 Bacillota bacterium | reverse complement strand
CGCTGCAGACAGCCTGGGATTGAAAGGGTAGGGATTCTTCAGCGCTGGGTCATCAAATACGGTGGTGGGTTTGGACGGCAGTGGTCCAAACTCGCTGACGGCGGCGGAGTGATAGAATGATTGGACAATGCCCGGTTGGTCAATGCCCATTTGTAATGCTTGCCGAACATAGAGATGGGAGAATTCATGGGGGATAAACCCGGCCGTAGGGTCCATATTGATGTTCATATAATTAAAGCCGAATAGGAAGTCATGGGAGACTTTGTCTGCTGTCAGTTCTGACTTGCTGTCCCACAAGGAGAATGGGAGGTAGCCCAAATTAACTATACCAGTCTTTAACCCGGTGAATTCGCTAGCGTCTGAGGTTTCATACTGGAAAATGACTTTGGATAAATAGGACTTGTGGCCGCCATATGCGGAATTAGGTGTGAAACTCCAATAGCGGTCGGCTGCCATGGAGGCAAAATGATAAGGACCATCAACAATGCGATATTCTGGAGCCGCAGGATTATTTTGCAATTGGTTCACAAATTTCAGCTCTTGAGTCATATTGTTCGGGTATTTGTCCCAGACCGACTTGGGTACCGGGGTAAGCTGACCGAGCCCGTTTCGAATAAACCACTGCTGGTTGGAAGGTGCGTTGAGTGTGACGGTTACGGTATCCGGGTTTGTGGCCACCACGCTCTCCCACCGTGTCGGAATTCCTCCGAAACCGGCACCGCCAAAGGTCCACGGAGCATTCGCGGCGCTGGCAGCCTTCATCAATGACCATGCGAATACCACATCTTGGGCCGTCACGGGGTTGCCGTTGGACCACCGGTATTTATGGCTGAGGGTTATAGTGTAGACAGTGCCGCTGGCATTCCATTGAATCTTGGCGGCTAGGGAGCGGTCATAATTGATGTTATCTTTGGCGGTGATATCCAGCAACGGTTTGTACATGAGCGCCTGTACCTGTGAATTAATATCAGAATAGGTGACCGTCGAGTTGACGGGAAAAAACCCATCAGGACTAAGGTCAGGAGGCATGGCAATGACAGCGGTGCCTCCTGCCACAGGACCTGAAGAGGCGGTTTGCGTGGGTGACGAACTGGAACCGCACCCAGTTAATAGGCCGATCGCTGGAAGAATAAGTAGTGGGCTAAAATAACGAAACCATCGGGACATTTTGGATGCCGCCTTTCGGTAAGGGACTATGAAAGAAGTTCTATTCTTGGAACATTACTCTGAAAAGGATGCTATTCGTAAATCCGGCTAAAGTAATATATTTGCCATCATATAGAGCGGCTCAAGTGGCTTCGTTCTTGCGCCCAATCGATTGTGTGAGTAGAGTCGTCGCGCGCCTCCACGCAAGCCTCATTAGTAGAACTACCCTAAAGGGGGGAAACTGAGTGGCGAGGAGAAAACTTGCGATACTCAGCTAAGGCATGAATTGCCTGTTCTAGATCATCCTGATTATTGTATAGATGCAGACTCATCCGAATGGCATTGCCTCGCGGGCTCACAAAAATACGTCGTGCCTTAAGAAATATAGCAAGGTCCTCCGCATCCTCAACCAACACGGTTACCTGAGGGCCGCGCTGGGATGGGATGTTGGGGGAATACAAACGATATCCCAGTTCCACCACCATCTCTTGCAACTGACCCGCCAGTGTTTCGACATGGTGGAACACTGTGTCAGGATCTATTTCATTAAGCAATGACATACCGGCTGTTGCCGCATATGCCGCCGGAATCGCCGGTGTGCCAGTTTGGAAACGCCGTGCGTCAGCGGGATAATCCAGCACTTGTGGGTTGAAGTCGAACGGATTGGTTCGTGCAAACCACCCTGTCAAGGCGGGGTCGGTGCCTCGTTGCATTCCTGGGCGTACCCATAGGAAAGCGATTCCCGGAGCGCCCAATAGATATTTTAGGGCACCAGACACAAGGTAGTCGCAGTTTAGGGTATTCACGTCGATGGGAATGACACCGGCACCCTGATATGCATCCACGAATACTCGTGCACCATTCTCATGAGCCAGTTGAGCAACTTCCTTAACTGGGAAGCGGAATCCATTCGCATAAGAAACCAACGGTACAGATACCAAAGCAGTATGGCTTGTAATTGCCTGCAGATACTGAGCGGTTTCCACAGTGCCGTTATGATGAGCAACAAACTGCACTTTGGCGCCTCGATTTTGAGCCGCAAGCCACACATGAGCCACCGAGGGGAACTCAAGGTCTGTAGTTACGATAACGGGTCGCTGTTCCGTAAAATACTGGTCCCACGCCACATGAAAGGCGCCTTCAGACGCACACGATACCACCGCAACATCAGAAGCTTCAGCGTGGATAAGACGAGCAAACTGTTGGCGAGCCCGATCTACCTGCTCTATCCACGTTTCCCAAGGAGCAGCATCAACTCGCCAACTCGTCATAAATTCACTCATCGCAACCATCACCCGATCGGAGAGGGCGCCTTCACTACAACTGCATAAATGCACACTATCTTGACAAATCGGAAAGTGTTCGCGAAACGTTGCTGCTTCTGCACGCAATTACGTTACCTCCTCATGAATAGGCTATAAAATTTTAGCCCTGATAAAATCGACATTAACCTCTTGTCGGAAAAATGTCAAATACGAAATATTAAATACAGCATTACCGGTGAAATTGGATAAAATAAAAACGTACCCTGATAACTGGAGGTAATTTGAATTGCTTGGACAACGAATTCGAAACTTGCGTCATGACCGCGGATTGAGCTTAAAACAACTCTCCGAAGAAGCTAGCATTTCCATTGCACTGTTAAGCCAAGTAGAGCGCGATCAATTGGATCCGAGTCTGGATACCTTACGCAAATTGGCCAAGGCCCTTAATGTACCGTTATTTAGCCTATTTCATGAATCACCGGAGGAGGGCGTGGTCGTGGTTCCACGAAGCCGACGCCCTTCCTTAGTCGTTACTCCTGGGGCCGTTGCTTATACTCGCATTTCCCCCGGTTTCGGCCGTCTGGAAGTACTTGAGGGCAGGTTAGAACCGGGGGCGGCCTCGTCTTCGGATTTGTGGGAACACAACTCGGAAGAGTGCACTTTCGTTCTGCATGGAACACTTACCGTTGAATTCGCCGACCAGTCCTACACGTTAAGCGAGGGAGATAGCATTTATTTTGACTCAAAACGGGGGCACCGATATTTTAACCCCTCATCGATCCAGTGCGTATACGTGGTCACTGTAACACCACCCAGTTTTTGACTGTGCAGATTGCTGGAACAGCTCGGCGAAGCGACTGTGCACGGTGCTTGTCTGGTGAGTGCGAGAGCCTCACCTCCATCTGACTGTACAGGGTAATGTCCGTCCCAGAAGACATTACATTGGGCTTCTGATAAAGGCCGTGAATCCCAGCCTATGGCCTCCAACGGCCATGTGCTAGTTACGTATACAAATCCTTCCAACCAGCTCCAGTTAGTGGAGCGACTATGACTGCATTAGGATTGAGAAGGCCGCTTCGT
>JAKAAS010000369.1 GCA_021802225.1 Bacillota bacterium | reverse complement strand
GAATATATCCCAGAACCCTTTGGCTACAGCGCTTCAATTAGGAATGCCCTTCGCGTTGCATTCTGACTCTCCCGTCACCCCTGTAAATCCGCTCGCCTCCATTGAGACCGCTGTAACCCGGCGTACCAGCATGGGTAAGTTTCTGGGTGAAGACCAGCGCATTCCTATCTCCGCGGCTTGGAGAGCGTACACAGACTGGGCCGCCTATCTCGGTTTTCGGGAAACTCATGTGGGGTCCTTGCGGGTCGGCGCGTGGGCCGACTTTATTGCGCTCAACCACAATCCATTTGAAACCGAGCCCGATACCTTTTGGAACACGGTGGAGCTTCTGCACACGGGAGTCGCCGGTGAAATCGTCTACTCGAGAACATAGGTAGAGAGGGGGGTCTCGATGAATCGTCTTTTTTCCGTGGTGATTGGGTTGGTCATCCCGGTCATTGCCATTGTTGGCGTGTTTCCGTGGTATGACCGCGTGCACCCTTTTATTCTCGGTTTTCCGTTCCTGTATTTTTGGATATTTTTATGGTTTCCCCTCACGACTATCTGCCTCTACATTGCTTGGAGGTTGAAACGCATCACTCCAGAGTGACCATCACGTATGGAAAGGACGGGTGATCATGGGATTGACAGTTTTTGCCGTACTGTTGCTGTTTTCCCTCGCCATGGCGGGCTATGCGCGGAGAGGCCATGGCCATCAAAACCTCGAAGATTTTCTGGTCGCGGGACGTTCGTTAAGCACTCCCCTGTTTTATTTGTTAGCGGTTGGTGAAATTTATAGCATCGGTACGATTATCGGCTTCCCCGGGGGCATTTATGCTGGCGGGGCGGTTTATGCCGTCTGGTTTCTGGGATATATTCTACTTGCATATCCGGTAGGATACTTCATCAACCCACTGGTCTGGCGCGCAGGCCGCTATTATCAAGCGGAAACGGGGCCCGATCTTTTTCACCGGCACTTCCAAAGCTCCGGCTTAGGTCTGCTGGTTGCCATAACCTCGTTAATTTTCGTGATTCCTTGGGGCCAGCTGCAATTTGCCGGGTTAGCGGTCGTCCTAAAGTCCTTTGACCCGCATATGAGTCCCCTGATAGGACTGGTTGGCGCAGGGCTTTTGGCATTTGGTTACATCCTGTTAGCGGGCATGCGCGCTCCCGCCCTCGTCTCGCTCTTAAAAGACTCCTTAATGATTCTTGCCATAATTATTGTCGGTATCGCGGCCATAGGATTTATGGGTGGCGTCCTGCCCATTTTTCAACACATGGCCAAAGTCAATCCCAAATTTTTAACGGTGCCTATAAGCGGCGTTAAAGATGCCATGCCCTTTGTATTGTCGACTATTGTGTTTCAGGCCATGGGATTTTACGCTACGCCCTTTGGGATGCAATACAACTTTACCGCCAAATCCGAGGATTCCGTCAAAAAGGCGCAAATGGTCATGCCGCTATATATGATTATGTACCCCTTTTTGATTGTGGCAGCCTTTTTTAGTGTCCTATCGATACGTGGCATTTCCAGCAATCCTGACCTTTCCTTCATGGCCGCCGCCATTCACCTCTTGCCGGGCTGGCTCGTCGGATTGGTCGCGGCCGGCGCAGCCCTCGCCGCTATTCTGGTCCTAGCCGGAGTGAGCCTCACCGTATCTTCTATTGCCGCCAAAAACATTATACGGGGATATTTAGCCCCCCAAGCGTCTGATACGCAAGTCCAAATTTGGACTAAAATTATAGTCGGCGTTTATTTGGTGATTAGCGTGGCGCTAACCGTACTAACGCCAACCCTCATGCTTAATCTCATCAATACCGCGTATTACGGATTCACACAGTTTTTCCCCGGTATTTTGGCTATATTATTTTGGCGCAAGGCTACCGCTATTGGCCTGGGTAGTGGAATTGTCGTGGGAGATGTGGCCGCACTAACGCTATATTTTGCTCATTCCTCGCCGTGGGGCCTAAATTTAGGATTGGTGGCATTAGGTCTCAATATGGTCGTGACCGTTATCGTCTCGCTATTAACCAAAGGCACTCAAAGACCCGTCATAACTCTTCCCGCCCAGCCGAAATCGTTGGAAGAGATCGCGGCGTCAAGCGATTAGGGCGCGTTATCAACCGCCTCAGAACCACTGAGTTTGACAGCGCCTGAAAGGCCTTGTTTGTTGGACACGGCCATATTCAATATTTATGATGGAAGTGCAGAAGTAATAGTTCTTGGGTACAATATTGCCGTCTGTTACGCGGGGGATTCTAATGATGTACTCATTCGTACTCGTAGGCGATACAACCAGACTAAGAACGTAATTTAGTGCCATTTCCAACTATTTCTCCCCCCATTCCCCAATCCTTGAATGACCGGGTATTTCATTTGGTGGAGAGGCCACGAATTATAAAGGATTTGGAAGTACCGCCATATTCGACCGTGGTTCGAAGAAGTTATTATCTCCCACCGGAAAATGGCATGTCGTCAGTTCTGGCGTCAACGCTGGGTCGACGAGTCCCTGGTTCCCTTTTCGGTTGTCACGATGGGGTAGGTAGAACGCGGCCTCGAGGCTTGGCTGTTCTTAGCGAGTTTCTCTTGGGCCGCGAAGGTAGGTAAAGGGGAGCCTCGGGGCTTGGCCGTCGTGGCGAGTTTCCCTTGAGCGTCCCCCTCCCCGCAGAACCGGACATGCAGAATTACCGCATCCGGCTCCCCGCTTACCGTGCCACGGTGTCGCGCGGTCGCAGTTTGGGCACAGGCGCCATAAACCAGCCTTGTGCCAAGTACCACGCCCACCCTTGCGGGCTGCGCTGGCTGCGATGACGGAGCACTTGGTACCAAGCATAGAGCACCTGTTGACGGAGCGTATTCAGCCCGGGCAGGCAGCCCGGGTACCCAAAGTACTGATAGAAGCCGCGTAAAGCGGTGTTCAAGTACCGTTGGTGCACTAGAATGCCGTCGTGCCAGCGGGCTTTCAGCGTTTGTTTCACCTTCTGGAGGAATTTCCGGCGGCTTTTCTTCGTCGGACGCCGTTGGAGCTGCCACCGGC
Organism: Bacillota bacterium; assembly: GCA_021802225.1. The sequence continues at coordinate 477 of JAKAAS010000369.1, read as the reverse complement.
CTTGCCGGGTGCGGGCTCCAAAGTGGGTCAGGCCGAGGAAGTCAAACGTCACCCGGGGCTCGTGGCGCGCCTCCGTGGCTATCCATGCGCGGTGGCCGAAGGGCAGGCGCCGCGTTTTCTCGGGCGCCAGTTCCAGTCCAAATTGCTGCATGCGCATGGGCAGTTGCACCGCAAAGCGTTGCGCATCCTGTGGCTGCTCAAAGCAGACGAGAAAATCGTCCGCAAAGCGGACGAGATGTGCTGGGCCGCCGCTGGCGGGTTGCACCACCTTCTCGAACCACAAATCCAACACATAATGCAGGTAGATGTTTCCCAGCAAGGGCGAAATCGGTCCGCCTTGGGGCGTTCCCTCCGTCGGCCGTACATGGCGGCCGTCAGGCTCCACAATGGGGGCCCGCAGCCATTTCTGGATCAGCCGGAGAATCCCGGGGTCGCCGATGCGCAGGGCCAGCATTTTCATCAGCCAGTCACCCCATA
>JAKAAS010000368.1 GCA_021802225.1 Bacillota bacterium | reverse complement strand
GACAGCCCTCCACCTCACTATCGTTCTCACGTCGTCCGAGGAATTTTTCGAGTGGACCATTCCAAAACTGTCTAGTAATTTCTATGCCTACCAAATTGCCGATTGTTACATATAATTACCTCTTACACAATTGTTCCGGTGGGATATCGAGCACTTAGAGTCGGGTCATGGGATGGGATAATCAATGAACCTGATTTAGCAAGACGATGGTAACCCGCATACCATTCTGCGAGAGATACCAGCAACCCCGGAGGATGATGTTCCTCCCAATTTTTGTAAGTATTGATAAAATCCCCAGCTATCATCACAAATCCCTTAGAAGTTTTCACGCGGTACGCAGTGCTTCCGGGTGTATGTCCGCCTAAAACCCAAGCTTGAATGCCTGGTAGAATTTCGTCACCATCGTCAATCAGTTGGACACGATCCCATCCATCGCGTACTATCCACGCATAGATATCGCGTGGATAGTACGCGAATCGAAGCAGTTCGGTGTCATAAGGAGCCACTACAGAAGTCCACTCAGCACGACTGACGATGATATCGGCGCGCGGAAAAATGGAAATTTGAGAACAGTGATCGTAATGCAGATGGGTCAACAAGACCGAGTCGATGTCGCTGAGAGAAATGCCCCGATCCATTAATTGACGTTCCAGAGAGTGGGAAGGATCAACCTTCCAATGTCTCATTGGAGGCAGTCTGTCGTTGATTTCTTTGGGAGACCGAACTCCAGTATCAATCACATGATGCCGGCCGTTGGGTCCTGTCAGCAAAATCGCAAACGATGTAATTGGATACCATTGGTCACTTGGGGCCAAATGAAAAAGAAACTGCGCCGGAATTTGATTGTCACCAATAGCCAACCATTCTATTTGATACATGGGATCCTCCTCGTTAACAGTTATGGTACGGTACATAGAGAAACTTCATGGAAACGACTGTGTTTCGTGCGCATTATCTGACCCATGAGAAAGCGCTGACAGCCGATAAGTCTACCCCCCGCACAATTCAACCAAATTGGTTTCTACTCAGTGGCCTAGCGAATGGAGTCCTCTCAATAAAGCACTTACTGCCTCGATCAAGTTGCAAATCCTAAAAGTCGCGGTAATAGCCATTAGTCCTATTGTGTAGTGGTTCTCTAGGCAACAAGGTCGTTATTGCTCGGAAATATCTTCCGTGTTTTAGTTGTGAAGGCGCTGTGCACCTATTGGATGGCGTACCCTTCTGAGCGCAACTAAATTCCTCTTGGTTGCACGGTAGCAATGGTTCGACCCCCATCCACCACCAGATTGATTCCCGTTACAAAAGATGACTCTTCCGAGACGAGCCAAAGAGCAGCATTCGCTACATCCCTCGGGGTTCCAATGCGTCCTAGTGGATGTAAACTGATCATCTGAGCCAATGCCTTCTCGACATCTTGAGCCTCTCGTCCTAAAAATCCGCGAACCAGCGGGGTGTCAATGGTGCCTGGACTAATACAATTCACCCGGATTTGTAAAGAAGCTGTTTCTGCGGCAAGGGCACGCGTAATAGCAATAATACCGCCTTTAGAAGCAGTGTAGGCGATCGACTGAGGTGCCCCCCTGAATACCTAGGATAGAACCAATATTAACGATAGATCCTCCACCGCTTTCCTTGATGGCCGCCACCGCATATTTCGACATCATAAACGCACCTGTTAAGTTGACATCAAGGATGCGGTTCCATTGTATCGGAGTCTCATCCATAACAGATGCGTTGGCCATGATTCCTGCGCTATTTACAAGAATATGCACTGCCCCATACGCACTCATGGCTTCGGCCACAATTGTTTGGGCATCGCCCTGTTTCGACACATCCCCTATGACCGCTATTGCATCCCGATTAAGATCACGAATCGCGTCCACAGTCGCCATTGCTGACATTTCATCGAAATCGGCCACAACTACCTTGCAACTGACTTCGGCTAATCGCAACGCAATTGCCCGTCCAATACCGCTACCAGCTCCTGTGACTATGGCCACACTTTCACTAAGTTTCATTTTTGAGTCACTTCCTTTCGTAGGGATTGTTCGCACTCTGACATTTGTGAGAATGCTGCTTAGCATCTAATTCGTGTCTTGTCGTAGGCTAATTCGAGAAATAACAAGGGGATGCTTAGGCTATACCTAAACACTACGTCATCTGGCTCGTATTGGATGATCGCATGGAAACACTGCCGGGCATATCTTCCAAACTAATCCCGCGGGTTTCCTTGCGCCACCAAATGAGACCAATAGCTAGCACCAACACCTCTACGATCATACCAACGACCATTACTAATGCCCCCTTGCCAATCAAAATTATAAAGGGAATAACAAGACCGATTACTACGGCCCCTAATCGGGTAGCAGCAAAGAGGATGCCATCTGCTCGTGCTCGAATATGGGTTGGAAAAAACTCTGCAGACCATGTATACATCGATACGGCTCCCATCACATTAGTTGCAAATACGAAGGGAAATAGGTAAACGATAAGATGTCCATCTGTATGCCCCAAGATCGCTAAAAATCCGAAGGCCAAGATCTGGAAAGCCGCGCACACCCATAGAATCGCGCGACGTCCAACTTTTTCTACCAGAACCATGTTAATGAAAGTCCCGACAAAGAATGCCCCGAATTCTATCGCTGAGAATTCCACCCCCCCTATCTTGGTCGTCAAGCCGAGCTCAGTAACAAGTAACGGGCCATAGACCAACAAGAGCACTCCCCCAGCTGTATTGAAAAATTGCATAAAACCGACTGTGATAATCATGCCCAAGAACGGAGACCGCACCAAGTCACGACCAGTATGCTTCGTCAGAGGGGGTTGGCTAGATAACAAGGCTAATTTGTTGTGCGTTGAGCCAGGAACTAACATGTCAGCGGCAACGGCTGCCTTATCCCCCTCACCGCGGTCTGCAAGCCACCGTGGACTTTCTGGTAGACTCCGTCGTAACAAGATAACGATAATGGCTGGAATAACGGCCGACAAGAACATCCACCGCCACGCTTCTGGCCCTCCTACCCGGAACAGTACTATGCCCACAAGACCAGCCGCCATTCCCCCAATACCCCAAAATACTTGCAGTGAACTCAATAAAGTTCCCCGACGATTTCGTGGAGCAATCTCGGACACCAAAGAGTAACTTGGCGCAAAATCTCCTCCTATGCCCACCCCGATTAGAAATCTGGCCAACAATAATTCGGTTATGTTTTGCGATACTGCGGCAAATGCCGCTGCTACTACAAAGAGAACGAAATCTAAAATCATCACCCCACGACGCCCCAATTTGTCAGCTATCCATCCCGAGAGTAACGACCCAACAACCGATCCGCCGTAGGCGGCTGTCGCTAATCCTCCGACTTGAAAAGCAGCTAAATGAAATTCCGGCACAATGAGCAATAGAGCCCCAACAATAATTCGGTTATGTTTTGCGATACTGCGGCAAATGCCGCTGCTACTACAAAGAGAACGAAATCTAAAATCATCACCCCACGACGCC
>JAKAAS010000367.1 GCA_021802225.1 Bacillota bacterium | reverse complement strand
AACCAGGTGGTGAAAAGAAAGAATCGGGGACGGACCCGGCGCTTTCGCCCGAGCGCCATTACCGCTCCACCTCAAAGTCCTGAATGTCATGCAGTGGCAGGGAGACCGCTTCTCCTTGGTCGGACACGCCGTCGAGAATGCCCTGGTCGAGTCTGAGCGGCAGAAGGCGGACGGTAGCGGTCTTGGCTCCGGGGGCGCGGGTGCGGACGGCAATCCGGCTCCCGAGGCTGACAGCGCCGGCCAGGCCGCGCCGCAAGGGTGGGGCGACCTCGTCCCAAGGCGATTTCTGAGCCGGCCCGTCCCACTCGCCGTCATCATAGTCCTCAATCCGGGGGATAACGGGAACGCCGTAGTGCTCCATCTCTTTGAACAGCTGCTTGGGGTTCTCATGCGACACAATAAGGTCTGTGGGCGAAAGCCGGGCCCGGATGTGCTCGTGCAGAATTTTCTCGGCCTCGGCCGAATCTCTGGCGTCGGCGCTGTGCAAGATGGTGGCGCGCAGCATGCGGTGGCGGGTGAGCTGCTTAAACCAGTCCTCGATATTTTGGCGCAGATTGCTGGGAACGGGAACACGCGACATCTGGTCCAAGGCAGCCAGGCAAGTGTCCCGGTCCCACTGGCCCAGAACAGCTTGGGCAATGGAGGAACGGTCAATATGATACACGGTCATCTGGTCATACTTCACCAGGTTCGCCATCGCGTCCAGATCCCACAATGTGGACAGCAGGGTATGAGGCGGGGCCAGAACATCGCCGGTGGGCTCGATGAGCACAGCCTGGGCGGACTGCGGCACGAGCTGGCGGCGCGCCCACCCGTAGTAGTAGGGGTCAGTGAGGCGCCCAAAGGACTGTCCGCGGGTTTCCCAGATCCCGGCTGCGCCCAGCCCTTCCAGAGAATAGGACAAGGTGTACGAATCGTAGGCTCCCGGCAATTTCAGCTCTTTGCCCCATTTTAGAACCGCCGCGGTGTCGAGCCATTCATCGGGCTCCAGAAGGGCGGCCAGGGAGACGGTGAAGATCAGAAACAAGGGGGCGCGCTCGAGAGACCACTGCAGCACGCGGCTGAGAATTTCGGGCATGGCATGGGAGAAAAAGCTCTCGGCTTCCATGGTGGTCACCAGGGAGCCGTCGGCGGACAGCGCCAACAGCCGGTAATAGTAGCCTAGATTCACCGCGCTGTCGATCTTTTCGGCTGAGACGGAAGCTGGCAGCGTCTTGCGCAGTTTGCCGATGGTGCGCCGGTAAATTTGTCCGGAATTGGTTTGCGGCAAGGGCTCCCGGCGGGCCTCGCTCAGCAGGTGATAGAGCGGCAAAATCGCTTCAAATCCATTGGAAGGCTGGCGCCGCTCCGTCCTGTCGGGTCCGGCCAGCTGCGGCTGGGGGCGGACCAGCACGTCGAGCAGCGCAGGGTAGTAGTCCAGAGGAATCATCTGGCGGTTGAAGGCGTCGCGCAGGGTAAACACGATGTACGCTTCTCCAAGTTTTTTCATGAGAGTGTCACCTTGTGGCAGTCTGCTCATTTGCTGGCGGGCCGGCCGCTCTTCTTTGAGAAACAGCAGCAGAGACTGGCGCTCGCGCGCGGTGAGGGAATCAGCCGCCTGCTGAACACGTGGCAGGTCGACAAGGTCTTGGTAAATCTCCCCGCGGCTCTTTTGCCCGCCCGCGGAAAGCTGGAGCAGAATCTGCGGGTCGAGGCGGTCAATAATCGAAGACAGAGAGAAGGTGCTCATCCGCCCTGACCTCCAGGAAAGGGAATCACGGGCGCCGGTGATGACTCCGAAGGCGCTCCCGTATCGTCCGCGTGCGCGATTTCATAGCGGTAGCCCTGTTCACACAAGAACAGCTGGCGCTTCTGGGCAAAGTCCTGCTCCTTCGTGTCCTCCGAGACCAAGCTGTAAAAAGTCGCGGGGCCCCCGTCGGATTTGGGACGCAGTATCCGCCCCAGCCGCTGCGCTTCCTCCTGCCGGGAACCAAAGGCCCCGGAGACCTGGATAGCGACATTGGCGTCGGGCAAGTCGATGGAAAAGTTGGCGACCTTGGACACGATGAGGACAGGCACCTCGCCTGTGCGGAATTTCTCGTAAAGATCTTCCCGCACGGCCGTGGGCGTCTGCCCAGTAATCAAAGGAGCCCCGATCTCCTGGCGGATGTATTCAAGCTGATCGAGATACTGCCCGATAATCAGAATATGGTCGTCGGGATGTTCATCGAGCAGTGCGTGGAGCGTGCCCACCTTGGCAGGATTGGAGGCCGCAATGCGGGCGCGGTCCTGGTCTTCCGCGGTCGCGTAAATCTCCCGCCAGGTCTCTGGCAGGCGGACCCGAATCTCCCGGCAGGATGCTTCCGCGATCCATCCTTGGGCCTCGAGCTCTTTCCAGGGCATGTCAAAGCGCTTGGGACCGATTAGAGAAAACACGTCGTCGGCGCGGCCGTCCTCGCGGATCAAGGTGGCCGTCAGCCCCAGGCGCCGCCGGGCCTGCAGGCTGGCAGTCAGGCGGAACACGGGAGCGGGAAGCAAGTGCACCTCGTCGTAGATAATCAGTCCCCAGTCATGGTTGTCCAGTACACCGAAGTGCACGAATTCCCCTTTCTGGCGGTGGCTGAGCAACTGGTAGGTCGTCAGCGTCACCGGGCTCACCGACTTGACGCGGGCAGTATACTCGCCGATATCTTCTGGCTGCAGGGTGGTCTTGCGCAGCAGCTCGTGGCGCCACTGGTGCAGTGACGCCACGGACGTGGTGAGAATCAGGGTGTGGGCCTGGGCCTTGTCAATCACGCCGATTCCCACCATGGTTTTCCCCGCGCCACAGGGCAGCACAATCACCCCGCTGCCCCGGTCCACCGCCCCGTCGCCCCAAAAGGAGCGCACGGCATCATTTTGGTAGGCGCGCAGGAAGAAAGGGCTTCCGTCCGGCTCGTATTCACGCATGGACAGCGCCAGGGGCAGACCCGGGGTATAACCAGCGCGGTCATCGGCTGGCCAGCCGATTTTAGCCAGGGCTTGCTTCAACAGGCCGCGGTGGGCTGGGTCGATCCGGAAGCCGGGGTGCAGCGCTTCGCCGAGGTAGGGCTGCACCGGCTTCTGGTGCGCTATCTGCGTCAGCAGGACGGGATCGTCGCCCGTGAGCCACAGGCCGTGGCCGTCCGGGGCCTTCTCCAGCCGCAGCTTGCCGTAGCGCCGGCCCTGGTCTTCGATAAAGGTGATGACCTCTTGCGGCACCTGATACTGGGAGTACCGGGTGAGGCGCGCAATCATCTGTTCGGGTGTCATCCCTGAGGCGACGGCGTTCCATAAAGACAGGGAGCTGATGCGGTAGGTATGGACATGCTCGGGACTCTTGACGAGTTCGGCAAACCCGACGAGGCTGTCGCGCGCTTCTTCGAACAAGGGATTGTCCACTTCCAGAAGCAACGTGCGGTCAGACTGAACAATGAGTGGTAGACGTTCCACCGAAAGCCTCCCTAAGTGAGACAATATATAGGTCTATCAAGCAAAAGAG
>JAKAAS010000366.1 GCA_021802225.1 Bacillota bacterium | reverse complement strand
AAGCCGGCACATTTTCTGGTCGTGTTATCGGGTATCTTTATTTGGCTACCGTGCCGGTGGCAGCGCCTGCCGCGGCGATCATTGGGATGGACTACGTCCGGACATTTCTTCATTGGTCGTGGGCCCCAACCATTGGAGGCGCGACGTTAATATTAGCTGCCGCCATCCTTGCCAATTACTTAGGGGTTGAACTGTCAGGGATGACAGTGACGGTCGTTGTTGTTGTTATTGCTGTCGTCATGCTGGCTGCAGTGATTTTAGCGATGCCGCATATGAACACCCAGGTATTCTCCCCGTGGTTACCACATGGATGGATTCCTGTAGGGCAGTCCTTAGCCCTCTTGTTTTGGGCGTTTGTGGGATGGGAAATGCTTGGCCATATGGTCGAGGAGTTTGTGAACCCGACTACAGATGTGCCACGAGCTTTGGCAATGGCGATTATGGTCATTGATGTGCTATACATTGCTGTGAGTGTGGTTACCATCGGTACCCGCACTTACGGCGCAGGAAAAACCGGAGATGGATTGGCCCAGTTGGTGGGGTTGGGGTTGGGACGTGCGGGTATGGCCGTGATTGTGGTACTGGCGATTTTGGTGACGTATGGGACCATACATACCTATGTCGCGGGATTTTCCCGTCTGGTTTACGCCCAATCTCGGGCTGGCGATTTGCCGTTAACGTTTGCCGAGTTGCATCGTCGGTTTCGCACGCCCAGCCGGGTCTTAATTGCGTTGATAGTGCCTTTTGCCATTGTTCTTGTAGTGGAGTGGGTTCACCCTTTAGATTTAAGCCAGTTGATATTGTGGCCCTCGGCAATATTTATCGTGCTTTATATTGCTGCAATGGGAGCGGGGTGGCGCTTGTTATCTAAACCCGGGCATCGGGCGGCTGCGGTATTGGGCTTGGTTTTTAGCATCGTGGCCCTCAGTTTTGTAGGGTGGGCTCTCCTCCTGCCGTTGGGTATTATTGTGGTGGCGTGGATGGGAGGGGAATTTCGCGTTGTCGTTACATTGAATCGGAAAATGTAAGGGTTTGTCTACACCGTTGATCCGCTCTCATAACGAGGTTGGGTAGCCCCACGATTCATCCGGAAGGCGTAACTTAGCGTATACGGCGGTATTTCTGGGGCGGCCGTTCACATCGGGGACATCACCAAGTAAGATCGCTTCCAGATGGAACCCAGCCCGTTCTGCCACGCGACGGCTACGCTCATTACGGGGGTCGCATCGGATTTCAATGCGTTGTGCTTGCAAATTCTCTGCGGCAAATTGCACGATACCGTTGACGGCCTCCGTCATCAGGCCCTTTCCGCTCTCTGTTGTGCGAATCCAGTACCCAATTTCAAACCGTCCCACGGCCCAGTTGATGCGGTGCAGACCACTGCTGCCTACAAAGCGGCGATTCGACCGTAGAAACAGATGCATCCGAAGATCCTCTCGCAAAACAAATCGCGCATAGGCACGGCGAACATTCTCCTCCGACTCGTCCACGGAGGGCAGTGGGTTAGCAAATGGCATCCACGGCTTTAGGGTACTGTGGGATTCCACGATGGCGGCGTTAACCAAGGGGCCTTCGCCGGGGCGAGGACATCGGATAAAAAGACGCTCGGTTTCGAATTCCTCGGGGAAATTGAGTAGAATTGGTATCATACGGCTCTCCTTTTGATTTATTGTCACAAAACCTCTCTTAGCCGTCAATCATAGGCACTGGGAAAAGGATGGCGCGAATTCAAAATCGAGGAGAACCTGGGGCAACTAAAAATATGTGCCAAGACCGCATGTGGAACTCCTTATAAAGTCCATTCACACAAAGTCCTTGACGAACCTGACGGCGTTTCGCGAACAAAGAGAGGGATGTTGGATGAGGATCTTAAGGTCTCATGCGTTAGAGATCGTTCAAGGAATACCATCCATAAATCGTTTCCTTCAGGTCTGCCCCGTCAAAAGGCACTGTTCGATCATATAGCTTTTCTGCACCAAGTGCTTCATAAAATTTGATTGCTGTTAGATTAGCAGAGAATACTACCACGAACATGGAATGAATTTTTTGCGCCCTCAGATGCTGTGCCACAAAACTCATTAAATGGCGTCCAATCCCATTGCCATGATATTGCGGCAAAATGTAGATTCCATAGAGCTCGCCCACATAACGTGGTATTGGCTCTCTAGCCAGACCTGCCATGGCATAACCCAAGATAGAACCACGATCTTCGGCCACAAAGATCGTTGACAACTGCTCTTTTTTATCAAGTAGACGTTGAAATCTCTGTACAGCACGTTCGTAGGACAATGAATCAATCAACTGATTAGGCACGATTCCCCGTTGAGTTTCTCGAAAGGTGTCAACATTGACTCTTGCGATGGCAATTAAATCGTGTGATATCATTTCACGAATTTGCATTGGTGGCTCCCTTTGATCTTGAGTTCGTTAACCTTCCACATTGGGTTTTTTGAAATCCCGCACGGCAAGACTGATTTAAGCGCAAATTGAGGACGCGCCCCGTTGGCTCTGCATCTTGATCTACGGCTCACCGATTCTGATCACCGCAATTGTTCACGGGTCGTTTCCCAATGACCAGTTAGAGCACTTTTCTCATAACCGTAAACTCGTCCAGTACTGCCACAGTCATAAAACCGGCGCTGAGATACATGGACTGTGACCCGTGATAGTGGGGGACCCTGGGATTTCCGTTCGGCGGATAAGCTTCTATCGAGGTCACACCCTGGTTTGCCATGAATCTGCCACACGAATCTAAAAGTTTGCGTGCCACACCACGACCCCGATAAGGGGGAGCAATCACGAAGCATACCACACTGCCCACATGTTCATCGGAGGCGTCATAACCTTGATTTTGCAACATATGCATTAATCGGCCGAGCGTATGTCTAGGTGCCGCGTGACACCATCCGATTACCCGGCGGCCATCGTAAGCCAGCAGCCCTTGATGTTGCCCCTGGCCGATCAACTCCGACACGGTTTCTCGATTCATGCTTCCCGAACGGTCATCCCATTCGGCGTCGGACATATTGCAGTGGTAAAAACAGCAATAACAACTAGCCCACTCTGCTCCGACGGGAAAGGCGTCCCGATCGAAAAAACCTAAGTAATCCGTTGCCAAATCAGGCGTAAGTGGCTTTATGTTTAGATTACTGGCTATAGTGTCCCCATCCTTTGCTTAGAAAGATCTTGGGTTCGATAGGACAATCAACAATCAACCCAGTACAGTGTTCACGACAGTTGGCCTATTGTACCGCGTGATTAAGGGGGTGCAAGCTTAAGGACGAAACGTATCGTTGTATTACAGACCTAGTCACTGGCTTGTGAACCGCAACCGGGACACCGAACCTTGGGTCGTACAATCCTTACACAAAGTCTTGACGACAGGCAAAAACCTAACATTTAGCTAAAAACTTGTTGCAATACTATGCGGATATTTTTATTATTATACAATCGAACGATGTTTTGGAGTTAGCATACTGAGCACGTGCTTTCACTTTGAAATT
>JAKAAS010000365.1 GCA_021802225.1 Bacillota bacterium | reverse complement strand
CGTGACATAGGCTCTTTGTTACCTTTCAGCACGCTAGATCGGATGTTCTTTCTGAACATGCACGAGCATGAATGATATTGGCTGCATGGGAAGAGATTTTGCAATGGTTGCCAGTGTGCCTCACGCAACATATTCGCAGACCTGGCCTATCCGTTTTGGGTTGGTATAACCAACGATTTCGTCTCCCACCGTCATATTGTAATGGGCCAATTCGCCATCATGATCAAAAATTGCCCCGAATACTGCAAGAGATGGGAACCTTGAATCGTCTAACCGCATGTAACCGTCAGCTAAGCGCCCGCACGGGGATATAGAGGAATTTCCTTGGTGCAGGCGACAATATTGCTCAGCGCATGGAAAAGTTGTGCAACAAGGACAAGCCGTTTAAGGCTATCAGAACCTCAAGCGCACTCATAACTTGGCAACAGGAAGGAACTACCGTGTCACCCTAGCTCGACGGCATGATCGATCATGCACAAGCTCTCACACCAAACCCGCTTCCCGGCTTTGGCCTACGGCCAAGATAACGGAATGTCTGAAAGAGATGTGGCAGTCAACAGCAAAGAGCTCCGGATATTTTGGCAGGAACCTTGGCGACGTATGGCCAGGGACCTTTGGCTCAGATGGAGGGATCCACCCATTGAAAACCCCCTCACGTGCCGGGTTGCCCGTGATTGGACGGATCTACATTCTCAAATCGGGAGAACAATAATCTTGGTACCGTATACTGGTACGGTAAAGAAAAGCAAGGAAGGAGATTGCACATGTGGTCATGGACCCGGTACAGCCTTGGACTTGCGGTACTCTGGGTTGTTAGTGCAGTGATGGTTATCTGGGGACACTCAGCCATCAAAACCATCGGCACTGTTGCTATGGCTTTCGTGGCTCCTTACCTATTTGCGATTCTTATTTCGGTTTTAGTCATGAACCGAAACAGTGTTTTGTTGTGGTCAGTGATTTACGCCATAGGCATGACCGTAGTTGTGTTAATTGTGAGGGGTTCCCGGATAGGAATTCCCGAAGCCTTGGTGGCTGGCATACTCGGAATCGTTGCAGGCATCATCCATGGTTACACACTACGGCAACGTCACAAAACTCGAGAACGACAGCCATTCCCAAAACAAGAGAGGCCAGAATGAAAACGCGGTATTAAAGAATTTGACTTCATGGAGGTTTTCATGGACTAATGCCAGCTGTCCAACCCGTTTTACAGTGCATGAGTCTGGCGGGGTTCTGATCACACGGATATTTTGTATGCTGTCCTTCATTCATCACGAATCTTGCTACAAATCCAAACCGCTCTACCTCCTCTCAGGCAGGATTTAGAGTCCTGCCTGATTGTTCCGGAAATTCCAGGTCGTGCCCGCGGTGCTCATTTTTATTGCCGTTGTGTCTCACTTGCCATGTGCCCGTTCATTTCAACCCCTGATCGTTATCACATATTAGACGCCGGCGTCTTCTTTCACAATCCCCATTGTCTGCTGCGTGATCCCTGTTTAGTCAAACCCAAGATCTATGCCTACTGTTCCATGGTGCTGGAGGCCTGTGTTGCTTGTTGCCGGAGGATATAGCGCTGAATTTTTCCGCTCGGTGTTTTCGGAAGCTCCCCAACAATGGCGATTTCGCGAGGATACGCAGTTTTCGCTAACCGCTCCTTGACCCACGTCTGCAGCTCACTTTGAAGTTGGGGAGTCACCTCTACGTCTGGTCTCAGCACCACGAAGGCCTTAATCACTTCACCCCTGAGAGTGTCCGGGATACCTATAGCGGCGCTTTCTGCGACGAAAGGATGAGAATTGAGGGTGCTCTCGACTTCTACCGGACCAATGCGGTAGCCAGCGGACAGGATCACGTCGTCGGCCCGGCTGGTGAAGACAAAGTCCCCCTCGTCATCCACACTGCCCATATCTCCGGTAAGATAGTACCGACCATCATGGATGAATCGCTCTGCTGTGGCCTGAGGGTCTTGATAGTAGCCCTCAAACCAGAATAACGGAGAATTCCGGACATCGATCGCGATCTGGCCTTGACGTTTGCTCGAAATCTCCTCTCCCGACTCGTCCAAAACCACGACACGAAAACCAGGCATAGCTTGTCCCATGGACCCGGTTTTCACGGGTCGTGACAACAAAGCCGATTGATGGTTATTGACGACCATGCCCAACTCCGTCTGGCCATAATGGTCTAAAATCGGAATTCCCACTGACGCCCTGGCCCAGTCAACCACACTGGCATTGAGTGGTTCACCGGCACTGGACAAGGTCCGCAATGTGGATGGAAGATCGTACCCGTGAGCCCGGAAAGACCGGTATACCGTGGGCGCCGCGGCAAAATTGGTGATTTTTTGGTCCTTCAACGTTTGGATTGCCGTATTCGGATCGAATGGGCGCATAAGCCAGTGATTGGCCTGCCCAATCAAAAGAGGCCCAATGAGTCCGTAATAGAGGCCATAGGCCCAGCCTGGGTCGGCTATGTTCCAAAACCGGTCGTCCTCCTTAACGGCAAGTCCCCACCGCATATAGGCCTCGAAAGATGCCAAGGCCCTAATGGGAACAGGCACGCCTTTAGGATAACCGGTGGTTCCCGACGTATAGAGAAGAATTATTGGTTCATCCGAAGACATTTCCTCCCAATCATTCCATAAGGCAGACTGTCTGTCTGTACGATCAACATTGACGAGTTGTACGTTCACGGCAGACGGAATCTTAGACATGTTTGCATCGTTGCTCAATACCACTTCCGTCTGACTCTTCTTCAACCGGTAGTCCACCGCTTCCACACCGAAGGCCGTAAACAACGGCACATAGACGGCACCCAGGCGCCAGATTCCCAAAGAAGCGGCGACAAGTTCTGGGCATTTCGGCAACAAAGTTGCCACTTTCGTACCGGCCTTCACCCCTAAATCCCTTAAATACCCGGCCCACCTGGCTGAGTGGTGATCTAAGTCGGCATAGCTCCACACGGTGCAACCGGAGTCGGACAGAAACACTGCGGCCGGTTTTTGAGAATGTCCTTGCACGTTATGGCGTCCCACCATATACCATGCTGGATTCCCCCGAGATGAACGGTAGGTCTGAAGTAACTGCGCCACCCTATCGTCCCACGATTCTGCATCTTTCATATAAATTCCCTCCGTCCCACGCCTAGGATATACCTCACGGCTAACGATATGCGGTGAAATCGATACCCCGCTTTCATTCTGCTTTCGAGCGCGGTTGCTTCCCGGCCCCTCGGCTCAGCGTCCCCAGGGTCGTTATCCCAACGGACGAAACAGGCACAGTGTTTAGAAACACACCGAAAGGCCGTGCTCGGTGTGAACATCATCTTCGAAGAAACCGGCAATCGTATGTGCTTTGTATGAGTCTATCACACTTCGCCGACAAGGATGCCTTCACGACATGCTTCGCCATTTATGGCATGGATGGTGGCAACATTCTCCCGTTCGCTCATGATGCCTTTGATAATGCCGTCCAAATGCGCGAAGGAGGACCCGGGAGGAAATG
>JAKAAS010000364.1 GCA_021802225.1 Bacillota bacterium | reverse complement strand
CGGAGGGGGACAGGATGGCCTTGACAATGTGCGGCTGCATCATAGTGCCGTGATTGGGAATGGTCGAGTCGGCGGTAATCATCTGCATCGGGGTGACGGCCATGCCCTGCCCAAAGCCAATCGTCGCCAAGTCGACGGCGTTGACCTTGCTCTGGGGGATCCACACTCCTGTGGAATCTCCCGGCAGCCCCACGTTGCTGGGGTGGTCCATCCCGAACATTTTGATATACCGGTACATCTCGGTTGCCCCGACTTTGAGCGCCACATCCATGAACACCTGGTCCGACGAGACTTCAAGGCCGCGGGTGAGGGTAATCCATCCCCAGCCTACGGGATTCCAGTCGTCAATGCGGACCCCATCCACAATTTTGTACCCCACGGTGTCGAACATGCTGTTGGGGGTGAACAGGCCGAGTCCCAGCCCGGCTGACGCGGTGACGGGCTTGAAAATGGACCCGGGCGGCACGGGATCCTGAACCGCATAGTCCGTCATCTGCAGGGAAGAGGCCGAGTAATAGTTGTTGGGATTGAAATTAGGCCAGTTCGCCAGGGCAATGACTGAGCCGGTGTGGGGGTTGAGGACAATGACGGTGCCGTTCAGCGCATGCGCCCGCTTGACCCCCCACTTCAGCCACTTCTGGGCATCGGCTTCAATATTGGCGTCAATGGTCAGCTGCACGGTGTCTCCGGGCTGGGGCGCCTTGTACGCCTCCTGCCACTGCGGCAGCGCATTGCCTGCGGCATCCGTCTGCACCACCCAGTAGCCGGGATGTCCGGAGAGAATGCTGTTGTCCTCATATTCTATGCCTGCGAGACCTTTGCCATTGGCGCCGACCATGCCAATCACCTGGGAGGCCAGAGTGCCGTTGGGATATTCCTGGCCGGTACTGGGCACAACGCTGACCCCGGTGAGGTTTAGAGCCTGAATTTTGTGGGCCGTGGACGCTGGGACGGAACGGTCCAAGAGCGCGTACCAGGAATTGTTGCTCAGCACCTTGCGCAAAAGAGACGACGAAAACGGCAGATAGCGGGACAGCACCTTGGCGGCATTCGCCGGCTGCGTCACATACTTGGGCGCCGCCACAATCTGGTAGGTCGGCACATCCATCGCCAGCACGGTGCCGTTGCGGTCAACTATTTTCCCCCGGGCGGCCGGGAGGACTATCCGGTGCACGTGGATATTGCGCGCGTACGCCTGCAGGCTGCTGGCGTCGGCGATCTGGATGATGATCAGGCGCACTGCCAGCACCACCATGAACAGCCCGGTGAAAATCAAGGTCCATAACGCACGCCGCTGAAGGGATCGCCGTGTGTTCATGCCCGGGTGACTGCCTCCCGCAAGCGGCCTATCCACTGGCTGACCAGTTGCGGCCAGGTGGAGAAGTGGGCTGGGGCGCTAACGTTTGACCGGACCGCAGGGCCCGCGGTTTGCGGCGTGACCATGGTCAGGTGCATGCGCGACGCATCCGCGGCCAGAGCCCGGGGAGAGCTTAATGTGGTCACCGTCAAGCTGAGCACCTGCTGCTGGCGGTGCAGCTGGGTGTACTGTGTCTGCAGCTGATCGACCTGATAGCCCATCACCATGACGTGAATGGCCAAAATCGAGGCCATCATGCCAGCACCCCACAGCGCGCTTATCCACAGCACCGTCTTCGTCCAGAGCTTCGGCCGCCGTTTCGGGCTCGGTTGGATTTTCGGGCGCAGTTTCTTTTCCCAGGTGCGGGCAAGATTTCCTTCGTTGTACTGATTCCGTGGGTCACGGTCAATCATCTGTCAATATCCCCCTTGTCCTCTCAAACAACCAATGCCGTCAGTTTTCATTTATGTCCTCAGATGCTATTCGCGCTCAAATGCCCGCAATTTCGCCGAACGGGCACGCAGATTGGTGTCGGTCTCCTCTTCGTCCGGACCCACCGGGTGGCGCGTCAGCACTTTTCCCAGGTGTTCCTGGCCCCACTGCCGGAATGTGTGCTTGGCAATGCGGTCCTCCAGGGAATGAAAGGAGATGACCACGATGCGGCCGCCGGGGGCGACGGTGTGCACCGCCGCCTCCAGCCCTTCTTCCAAGGCGCCCAGCTCGTCATTCACCCAGATCCTAAGGGCCTGGAAAGTCCGGCGGGCCGGATGCCCGCCCGTGCGCCGGGCAGATGCGGGAATTGCCGCTTTGATTAATTCCACCAACTGCCCGGTGGTGCGGATCGGCTCTTTCTGCCGCGCCTTGACGATAAACTCAGCGATTCGCTGAGCCCATCGTTCCTCCCCCCAGGCTTGGAGGGCATGGGCAATTTCGTCTTTGGACTTCATGTTCACCAGCCGGAACGCCGTGACCGGGCTGTCCGGGTCCATCCGCATATCCAGAGCCGCATCATGCTGGTAGCTGAATCCCCGCTCGGGATTGTCAAGCTGCGGGGAGGAGACGCCTAAGTCAAAAAGTATGCCAGCGGCGGCCCCTCGGACCCCAGGGTCCAAAACGGTGGATAGATCGCGGAAGTTGCCATGCACAAAACTGACCCGGTCTGCGTAAGGAGCCAGCGTCTCCCGGGCTGCCGCCAGTGCAGCGGGATCCTGGTCCAGAGCTATCAGATGCGCCTCGGGGTACGCCTGCAGCAAGCGCAAACTATGTCCGCCAGCTCCCGTCGTCGCGTCGATATACAGTCCCTGAACGTCATGGACCCAATAATTCAGGGTTTGCGCCGCCAGCACCGATACATGGGCAAATGACATCAGATCACCTCGGTCAAAATCCAAAGTCCACCATTTTCTCCGCAATTTCCTCGTAGGACGTCTGGGCCTCAGTCTGGTACCGCTCCCACCGCTCCTTGGACCACATCTCCACCCGCGTGCTGACCCCCACGAGAACCACATCACGCTCGATCCCCGCGTGCTCGCGCAACCGGGGCGGGATGAGCACCCGGTACTGCTTGTCAAACTCGGCCTCCTGAGCCCCCGCCAAAAACAGCCGGGCAAACGCGCGGGCATTGGCGTTGGTCATGGGAAGAGATTTCAGATGCTCTTCCATCTTGCCCCATTCTTCCGCTGGGTAAATAAAGAGGCACCCGTCCAGCCCCTTGGTGATGACGAAGTGTCCGTGCAAGTCGTCGCGCAGGCGGGAGGGGACCGTCACCCGCCCTTTTTCATCGAGAGTGTGTTCATACTCCCCCATCAGCATGTTCCGGTCCCCCCTTTCCCTCCACAACGCTCCACTTCACTCCACATTTCCAATTCGCTATGGGCCCCTCCATTCCTGCTTCTGAATGAAAAACTTTTACTGCCAAAAAATGGCTTGGGACGACGTATGGAGACCCATTTGCGGCCCTCTCCCATCAAACCCTGCAGGCGCATAGCAAAGAAGTGGACAATAGGGCAACCGCCGCCCTCTTCCCGCGAAAAATCGGGCCCTTGGCCGCATTCGCACACCAAACTGAAACACCCGTTGTCGACCAAAGCTGCGCAGTTCTCTGTTGAACCGCCTAGTCTTCAAGTCTGGATTTGAAGATGTGCCCCCCCCTCAAC